>DTYY01000001.1 GCA_012961645.1 Methanosarcinales archaeon
ATCACTTTCGCTCTTGTGTCCCTGATATCCCTGATCATCGCTGCGAGATTGCGCCCCGCTGTATCTGTCTCGGGAACGATGGTTCCGACCACGTTCCTGCCAACGAGCTCGTCATCGGTGTAGCCGAAGAACCTTCGGGCAAACTCGTTTAGGAATATGACATTACCATCAGTGTCCATCCGAACAATGATGCTGTTGGCGTTCTCTACAAGCTCCCGGTACTTTGCTTCGCTTTCCCGGAGCGCCTTATCAGCACGCTTTCGTTCGGTGACGTCACGAGCAATCGCCAGATAGATTTGCTTGCCTCCGCTTTCAAAGATCTTTCCGTTGATCTCCACAGGCAGGAGTGTTCCATCCTTTCTCCGCTGTTTCACCTCGAACTTCGCTTCTTTTGCCAGCCCATCCCAAACTTTCACAAACGCCTCATACCCTGCGGGGTCGGCGTCAATCTCTGTGTTGCTCATTTTTAGTAATTCTTCTTTTTCATAACCAAGTGATTCGCAAGCCGCCCGATTCACATCCACGAATTTCCCGGTCTCATCAGCCAGGAATATGGCGTCTTTAGCCGTCTCAAAGAGCGCCCGGTACTTCTCCTCGCTCTCCCGGAGTGCATCATCAGCCTTCCTCTGCGCTTCTTCAAGCTCGATGCCATGCAGAGCAAACCCAATGTCGGAAGCCACCTCCCTCAAGAGAAGCCTCTCCTCCGTATCTGCATCGACATCGGCTGCAAGCGCTATCATGAGCAGCCCGTAGAGCCTGCCAGCATGTTTTACGTGTATAATCGCAGTCGCTTTGCCGGTGTATGCGCCTTTGAAGGGGCAGTCACTGCACTCAATAGATCTGTCCACGACCACAAGCATCTCCTTCATGGAGAGCGCGTCTCTGATGCAGGGAAAATGGCCCTCGCGCATCACAGCCTCACAGAAACGGGTGACAGCCTCCCCGATACCAGAACCCACAAACCTAGCAAAGTTTTCGCCATTCCCAAGGAGTCCAAACCATGCAGCATCATAACCCCGCGCCTCTGTCAGAATATCGCATGTTTTCTGGAGGAGCGCACCTCTATCCTTCTCCAGCATGATCAACTGGTTGACATTTCTGATGGCTTTGAGGACGCTGTTCAGGTGCTCGATGCGCTCTTCAGCAAGCTTGCGTTCGGCGATCTCTCGCTTCAGTACAACGTTTGCTTCCGCCAGTTCAGCAGTGCGTTCCTGCACACGGGTCTCCAGATTGTTGTGTGACTCCTGCAGCACATCCTTGGCCCGGCGTAGTTCGATCGCCTGCGCGCCCAGTCTCGCAATAACTTCGACGATCTGGGACAACGCGGTTGAATAACTCAGGATCGCATCCTCACTGACCACAAGCATCTTCTTTGCAGCTCTGACCAGTTGTTCCGGATCTACGTTGATCTTCGCGGCTATCTCTTCGATTTCCTTCAATTTTTCAGGAGAGAACTCCTCTGTTGCGAATTGACCTACGAACATCGTCGCCTTGCGTTCGCCATCGATTGTGATCGGTGCTGCGAAATGAGCGCCATGCGCGAAGCAATGCATGAGCCGGGGCTCGTCTGACTCGAGAGCTTCCTGGCTCATATCCATGAATGACTTAAAACAGCGCCGCATCCCCTCTTTAGTTGACTGGATCAGGGAACAGAAACGGGTCGGATTGCTGAAACGGGTCAAAGCATCACCTTCCAGAGAAAAGATTACAGAAGAGGCGCAGATGGTTCTTGAAAATCCGTCCTGAATGTCCTGAAGCTCGGCAAAGTCGATCAATTCCTGCAACGGTAGTGATTCACTCATTTTTACCTCCTGATCCGTTCGCAAACCACTCTTATGTCCATCTGCCCTGCGGTCATCCTCGGGCATGTCATCCGGTAATATACCATGGAGACGCAAACAGTTTTACTTCGTGCCGGATAAATAAAAGGATTTGGTTGGTAAAGCTGGTTTGGAGAAAATCGCAACCGATCGCCGGAAAGGTTTTGCAGTTCCCCCGAGACACTTGGTACGTAAAACTCTCAAAAACAGTGGCATCAGCCTCCATTCTGAAACGGGGCATCTGATCGACAGTTCAGCAGATCATCCAAAAATAATCTGAGCATTCAATATAAAATAGGAGATCACGATCATAGTAACACATTCTCTTATTTCATGAGAATTCCATGTAATTTCAGACTAGCATCGGAGTTTCCTCATCATGTACAAGACAGTTTCCACTCATATGGGCTGCAAGGATTTCCTTGTTCTGCTAAATTACAGGTACGTTACCTGTATATGCTAAAATCGTCGATTAAATTCCCGTAATCAGCCGCATCCGCCGCCCGCTGCACCAATCTTATCTTCAGCCTTGCCGATGATCGCAAGCGCTCCCGAAATTCCGAACTCGCCGCATTCATGGACTTTCTGGTGATGTACCTTCTTCTTAAACCCAGGTTCCTCGTAAGGTTCCATATTTTTCCATAGATGGTGGATGATCGCAAGAATCTTCCGTGCCAGCGCTACAATAGCAATAGGAGCTCCTCTGCGTCTCATCACACGCCTGTAAAACCTTCCGAGCACCGATCCCTTTGTTCTCGCGGCAGCGTGGGCAACCTGAATCAGGATTCTTCTCAGGTATCTGTTTCCGGTTTTGCCAATTCTGCCGTTTATGACCTTTCCGCCAGACGAATGGGAACTTGGGGCAAGTCCTGCCCACGATGTGAGCTGATCAGCCGTTTCAAAGAGAGATATATCTCCAATCTCTGAAATGATATTTGCAAGCACGCGTTCGGATCCAACACCAGGAATGCTCAGCAATATCCTCAACTCTTCTGCATGAAGATTCTGAAGCGTATCATCGATCTTTGCATCAAGCTCACTTATTTTAGCATTGATATCCTGAATTGACTCAAGATGCGTCTTGATAATCAATATCGATGAGCTGTTAAGCGTCCCCTGCAACGATTCCATGATATCCTCTTTCTTCTTGAGAATTCTCCTGTCAGTGATTCTTTCCATGATCTGATCAATTTTACATCCTTTAACCAGGTCATTGAGAATTTGAGTACCTGCCTTCCCAAATATATTAGAAAGATATGTTCCAATCCTTATATTCATGATGTCAAGATGTTTATGGATGATATTTTTGCATTCAGTCCTCATCTCAACATAATTTACCCTTGCACGGAACAGATCTTTCAACTGCTGGATATCCCATGTTGGAACGTACGATGGAGTAATCATATCATTCAAACAGAGCCTTGCTATCCAGATACAATCTCTCTTGTCGGTCTTTCTCCGTACCTGCTTGAGATCGTGGATTTCTTTCGCATTTGCGAGGATCATCTCGAAACAATCCTGCAGCGCCCAGTATACGATTCTCCAGTAGATTCCAGGTAAATGCTCAATAAGTTGTGGTAAACTCGCCTTCTTTTCAGTCCGCGACGCC
>DTYY01000002.1 GCA_012961645.1 Methanosarcinales archaeon
GTCGCGGGTTCAATTCCCGCCCGAGGCTCTCGCAGCAGTTTTTCAAATCTCAGATATTGTTGAACTGCACCTCGATACCATCACCAATCGTGATGATTGCACTCTTCCCCTGCGACGCCTGCCCGACATTCACGACCACAGTCTCCCTTCCGTGTGCGCTTACAATCATTTTCCCCTGATCCTCGTGGATATGCCCGCACACGATCAGGTCGACTTTGCCGATTGCGCCTGCAATCGCCTCGCTTCCTGCGTTTCCTCCTGGTATCCGGTCAAGCGTGTTCCTTGGTGGTGCATGTGAGAGCAGCACGATTCGCGCTCTTGTCTCTTCTGTCTCACCTGCCCGGCTCAACAGATCGCTCAGTATCGCACTGATCTCATCTTCTGATCGCTCAAACGCCGTGTCAAACGGCGTCGGATTCGAGCCGCCGATGCCAGCAAACGTGACATCTCCGATGGTGTGCACGGCATTCTCAAGATTGACTGCGCTTGACGCATCAATGGTTGTAAGGATGCTTCTGTGGTCACAGTTTCCTGGAATCGCAAGCACAGGGCAGTCGAGCGGCTCGAGCAGACCGAGCAGATCGTGCGTCAGTTCGTCCGGTCCGAAGTTGGTGATATCGCCGGCGATCAGCACGGCATCGACTCTTCCTGCATTGCGCACGAGGGACGGTATCTGTGCATAATCGCCATGAGGGTCTGATATTGCAAGTAATTTCATCTCTTCACCTCGTTTGAATGGGTGACCCGTGGTCTCCTGATCATGGTTGTGATGGTGATCGCAAATCCTGGTTATGGTGGTGATTGTGATGGTGCGTCTGACTCAAGTATGTTTCGGTAGAACCGCCCGACCCATTCTCCGGGTTCGATCACGATGATCTGCTCCCGGTCCTGATACACCCGAATCACCCCGGATGCTGAGACAACAACTGCAACCGCATCGGTTTCGGCGGCGATGGCAGCTGATGCGGCATGCCGCCCGCCAAGACCCTGCATGATACTCACCGATCTTGCATCCACATCAAGGTACCTGCCGGACGCGCACACCACTCCCTCACCAGATATCACAAAAACACCATCCAGTTGCGCAAACTCCTTAATAGTCTCCCAGTTGTCCCTGTTCGTGATCAACCTGGTATGGCGGGCGTGTCCTTTGAACGGATTGAGCAGAAGCTGATGGGATCTCTTAAGAACGTTTCTTTCGTCCCCGATGATGAACGCTGTGCCTATATGTCTGCCCTCCCGTCCCTCGAGCGCAAATTCGAGCGCGAGGCCCATAACTGCACGAACAACCTCCGAAGTAACAATCTTATCGCATTCTTGCATCGATCTTACTGCGTGGCTCTCTCTCGGGTCGTATACAACGATCGAGTAAAAGTTCGGTGCAACGATCACCCCAACGATCAAACCGCTTATCGCGCCTTCGAGGTACTCGACAACAGCAAGCTTCTGTATATGCTCCCGAAGCACGTTTTTCTCCCTTCTGGTATGGCTCGGCATGGTCTGATACAACAGATCAGACGCCTGTTTCGGCAGAAACATGACCGGAATGTGTGTTTCAATCTCTTCGGAAGCGTAAGAATCCGGGAGCAGTATAGCAGATGCATGGATGCGTTCTGCGATATCGACCGCCGACCTGATGATCGCCTCGCCTATGCGCATGAAATCCCCTCATTCATGCTATACAGATATGTATGCAATCTATAAAAAGATATCTTAAAGATACTTGCTCTGAATCGCTACAACCTCTGAACTTAATGGCACTACCTTAAGAAAATAATCCAAATAGAA
>DTYY01000003.1 GCA_012961645.1 Methanosarcinales archaeon
CCTCTTTAGCACCCCATCTTCGATGACCACCGTCTTCTGGGACGGTGTTCCCTCATCATCCGACTCTGCTGTCCCGATCCCGGCTGTGCGCAAGCCGTCATCGAATATGGTCAGTTCATCAGAGGCAACTTGAGCCCCGATCTCAGAAAGCATCGATCTGCCTTTCTGGACGTTATCAGCATTCAGAGACGGGATAAAAGCGTATTCGAGGATGTCGGCAATCGCAAGCGGTCCAAGCAGCACCGGAATTCTCGTTGTTTCCATATCGGTACCATGCAGCGACTCTCTGGCAAGTCTGGCTGCCTCCCTCCCGATTTCGGATGCATCGATGTCAAATCTCCTGGAGATGCCGAACTCGTGAGCGGTGGATATGGCTGCACCATCCTTCATGGTGCACTCGATGAAGAGGTGCATCATCGTCCCCTGCTCGGTATGCTCGATGCCGTTTGTGTTGAGAATATGGCAGGTGGAAGTCGAGATCGCAAGCCCGCCAGATGTCGGGATCGCACCCATCGACCGCACACCGCGGATCATATCGACTGCAAGTTCGACGCACTCTGATAGTTCAATCTCTGCAAGCGCCCGATCAAAGACGCCCTGAACCGGCTGATATGATCCGGGTGTGGGAAGCGCCCTCCAGTCCGGATCCGGCTGTGACGCACGAGCCGAAGTCACCGCAAGCCGGGATGCACGCTTCACATCGTCTTCATGATTCACGCTTGAGAATCCGACAGCGCCCGAGACGATGGCACGTATGCCAATACCGCTTGCAAACGATTCTCTGGCATACTCGATATGATCGATCTTGGTGTTGATGCTGACCGATCTGTCTGTGATGCAGTATGCTTCTGCTTCATCAGCACCGGCACGCTGCGCATATTTGACCGCCTGCGCTGCCATGGATATCATAATGAATCTCGTTTCGTGCGGTGCTGGCATAAGGCTTTTGCATGTCAAGGTTTTGGGACAATATTATTCAACCGGTAGTCTCATAACTTCGCGATCAGTCTCCGTGAGTTCAACCACACGAACATGATACTCAGCAGAATGTTGCTCTAAAAACTCAGTGACCTGCTTCACATCATCAGTTTGGATGATTATCACCCCTCGTATCAGCTTGTTGTAGGGGATATCATCCATGAGGCCGTGCCTACGGTATCTGTACTTTCCGTGATGAGAGCTTGTTTCCTGCCCGTAAAACGCTTTTGCGAATGCGCTTGCTCTCACTCGGTCTTTGCCGGTTGGCACCGTGAACGCGATTAGCGTTCCTTTCATAATATGGTTGTATGCACCCATAAGCTTATATACTTATCGGTCGATTATCCGAGACTTGCTCCGAAAATACTCATGCCACCAATGTAACCCTGGGGAATCGCGGGCGATCAACGCTTCGAATACAACCAAGTCGGCTGAAAAGTCCATTTCACACCTCTAAATACGCAATATCTCAATAATAAAATTTTATAGTGTACACTACCCTCGGAAGAGGGGTCTTTTGCGGCAGCTTAAGACGACCTGGGTCTATGTTGGCAACGCGGGGAATAGCCACTATCAGGCAGATGCCTCAATCTTCTGGACACTGTAGCCCAGTCTCTCCAGTTCTCGAATTATGGAACGCTTCCTCGCCTCAGACCTTCGGTTTTGAGCAGCTTCAGCTCCAATCTCCCTATATGGCTCACCTGTGGACAAGATATAGTACATATCCTTTAGGATTTGATGACCAATCGCGACTGCTGCTCTCTTACTTCCACGCCTTCGAGCTATATTGTGGTACTTTTCGCTGAGAAAAGTGTCCTTCGTCCTTGAAGCTACCCATGCCGCTTATACCAGCGTGGTTTTGAGATAGTTGTTGCAAACGCCTGAGTCCTGCCACTCTTCCTCTTTCCTGCGCTCTCATTGTTTCCCGGACTTATGGCTGCCCATGAGGAGAGATGGTGCTCGTCCGGAAACCCCGACATGTCAACGCCGATCTCAGCGATCGCTGATGCTCCAGTGACCTCACTGATCGCAGGATGTGTCCGGATGAGTTCGAACTCCTCTTCGTATGGTTCGAGCTTTCGAGATATCTCTTCATCCAATTCGTTGATCTGGCTTGAGATGGACTCAAGATGCTCAAAATGCATCTTCAGCAGGAATCTATGATGGTTTGTGACCCTGCCATCCATTGCTTTGATTAGAAACCCGATTTTATTCCGTAGTCTCCCTTTCGTCATCGATTTGATCTCATCAGGGGATGGTTCATCCTCCTCCAGAGAGAGCACATGATCATCGCTTTCCCTGATACACCAAAGACATCGGTCGCAACCGTTGAGAGTTTGATGTTCGCATCCTGCAGGACCTTATGTGTGGTAAGGTTCATAACATCGCGTACACAAAAAAGCTCAACACATCGCGTACACCCCAAGTGCATATTAGGTCCATAACATCG
>DTYY01000004.1 GCA_012961645.1 Methanosarcinales archaeon
ACAGATTTCACAGATGGACGCAGATTAAAGGTTTTTTCAAAAGGGGAATAGGACTCAACAACACTCCATCTGGATAATGGACCGATTCTCATGGGCGTGGGCAGATGTGGGGCGACATGAACGGCGATGGCAAGCTCACATCCGCAGATGCTCTCATGATCCTGCAGCTACAACGGTCATCCAAGATCATCTCGTGCAATCTCCCGCAGCCGCGATAGCCCCCCCACCTCCTCAACCACGCGAGCCACAGCATCAGGCACGAGGTGCTCCCACGCCTCGCCAGATAGCATCCTCTCACGAATAGCGGTCCCTGAATAGATCTCCCGCTGGTACATCGGGGAGCGCCTGACAGTGGTCCCTGCCTCAGCAAAGAGACGAAAAACAAGCGGGTTGTTTGTGTACGCGAGATCAAAATGCGGTGTCATGGACCTCACATGCGAGACCCAGACCGAATTTCTTTGAATATCCTCGATCGGAATCACGTAGTAATCGATATCTAAACTTTTTAGCGAGCGTGAGACCATAATCACACGTTCACCTGCAGTAAACGGGTTTTCTATCTCGTGACTGCGCTGTGCGCTGCCGATACCGACGACGATCTCATCGACCTCGTCGGCGATGCCCGATATGATCGTATGGTGTCCTATGTGATATGGCTGAAAGCGCCCGATGTAAAAAGCGCGACTAATGCGCCTCTCCTTCCTTTGGCGCATTGTTCTTATGCTTCTGGTCTGCGAGTTTCTTTATGAGGAACATTCCAGGCTTTGGGTCGTCGTCGTAAACGATTCCCTTCACCTTGTTCAAGTAGTTCTCACCGATCTCGTTTCTGACGATTACCGAGTTCCAGCCATCTGGTGCGCCTACCGATCCGACTGATATATCTGCGTAGTATGCTGTATAATCAAGACAGTGATGACATGGATTTCGTGCGAGCGGAGCAACCTCTTTTATTGGGACGCTGTGTGGTTCTGGCTCCTCGCCATTTCCGTTCTTTGTGTAAGCCCAGAACTTCCCTCCTCCGAAGTCCATCTTCACGACCTTCTTGATATCGAGCCCCATGATATTCGGGATGATGTTTCCGCAGAGCGCTTCGTCTGTAAAGCTCTCCATGCAGAGAATGCCGATCACGAGCACTATCCTGTCGGTCATGCTGTCGCGCATGAGTGTGGCTGCATGGGCCTGACAGGGAACTCCCACGACAGCGATCTTGTTGTACTTCTTCATAGCCTCCTTTAACTGGGCAAGAACAGGCACTGAGGTGTACTTTGTGCCCTTTGATAGATCGACATCTGACGCTTTTGTCAGGATGAATGGCTTGACGCCCCAGTTCTCATCCCGCTTTATACCAACAGCGCAGTCGATCTCGCCCTGCTCAAATAGGGATTTTAATATCGTGGATACAACAGCACCATCCTGTCCCTGAAGCTGCTCACTCTTCCCTCCTCGAAAGCTTCTCAAGTTGTCGAATTCGTCTTCAGGGAATCCATCAGCAACCGGGCAGATTCTTGAGCATGTCAGGCAGTCCTCACAGACCTCACAGGCTGCACCATGAACATAATAAGTCAGATTATTAGGATCGCGTCTGTCTGCTTCGAGTTCCACATGAACGGCACCTACGGGGCATACCGCTTCGCATGCCCCGCAAGCCGTGCAGACGCCACCTTCGATGACCTCTACAATCTTTGGCGGCAAATCACTCAGCCTCCGATTATCTCCTTCCCGATCAACTTGATCGCTTTCTCCTTGTCAGGACCGATCGGCGATCCTGCAACGACCTGAGTTACGCCCATCTTTGTGAGTTCGTCGATTCTTGCCACGCAGTCGGCAGGTGTGCCGTAGATCGCGAACGCGTCCATCATCTCGTTTGTAACCGCGCCCATAACGGTTCCGAAGTCGCCCTTTGCGATTGCTCCGCCGATTGTCCCGATCACACCCGGGTCGATGCCATGCCTCTCAAGTACCATCGGTGGCGATCCTGCAACGATGAATGCAACAACGATCTTTGCAGCGTTCAGTGCCTTATCCACCTTCTTGTCGATCGAGAAGCATGCATAAGCAGTCACATCGATATCCTTCATACTTCTCCCGGCAGAATCCGCGCCTTTCTTGATCTCTTTCACTGCGACCTCGAAGTCCTTTGGATGAGATGCATTGATCAGAGCACCATCAGCGATCTCTCCCGCAAGCTGGAGCATCTTTGGTCCCTGCACACCTAAATAGATCGGAATGTTTCCTGCAGAGAATGCCATCTGGGCGCCGGCGAGTGATACCAGTTCACCCTTCTGCTGGACCTTCTTTCCGGCAAAGAGTTCACGCAGTGCCGAAACGGTCTCCCTGGTGGTCGTCAGAGGCTTCACCCACTCAATACCCATCGCATCAAAGGTTGCCTTGTCACCAGGACCCATTCCAAGAATTGCACGCCCACCAGAGATCTCATTCACCGCGGCGATGCTGGATGCCGCAACTGCCACATTTCTTGTGTAGGGGTTTGTGACACCGCTTCCAAGCTTGATGGTGTTGGTGTTTATCGCAAGTATCGCAAGCGTGGTATACACATCCCGGTTGTTGTAGTGGTCTGTGATCCACACGTTGTCGAACCCGTTCTGCTCAGCCAACTTGGTGTAATGTGCTATCTTCAGAACAGGGTCGCTTGGTACAAATTCGATTCCGTACATGGTTTCGTCCTCCCAATAGTATAGGGTTGGTTTGATTGATGGTGTAATGATTTAAAAACCTTATTGGTGTTACAAGGGTGCAAGCACAACCAACCAGCACACACAACCATTCCATCGATGTCAACATCAACGCCATACCCGGGGTTGCTGTTTCTTGCGTGGCACCATTATATCACTCGACGCGCTGATTGATCCTGTAATACTTCCCCGGGATGTTCTCCCAATTAAGCTTGGATTTCACATCATATCCCTGTGATCGCATCCCGCTTAAAATCGAAGACTGTAACCCTGTTCTCTCCATCGTAGATGTCGAGGCATGATCCGTCTTCGATTACTCCGACAACCCTTGCTGCAAGCCCCGCGCCCTCAAAGAGCCTGATACATTCCATAGAATCCTGCGTGGTCACCACATAACCGGTCGCCGGATATATCTTGAGCCATTGAAGAAAATCGACCCCGTTGGGGCGTGGTATCGCAGTCAGATCGATGCTTGCACCCTTGCCGCTTGTTTCAAGAAGCATACCGATCGTTCCGATCGTTCCCGGGTTACTGATATCTTTTCCAGCTGTCACGAGACCAGCCTCTGCGATCGTCTGCATGACCACGAACTTCTCGCGGACGCTTGCAGGTGTTTTCATCGTTGTACTGTCCCATGAATAGATCGAGTTCTTACCGACCCGTCCGTCAAGGTCGTAGGCAAGAACAACGGAATCTCCTGCCCGCGCAGTATCACTCCTGATCACCGCATCCCGCTTCGCGATGCCGATGATGGCAACCGAGATCGAGGTGCACGGCATGTCAGGATGGACATGCCCGCCGACCATCGGGACACCGAACTTTGCAACCCCGTCCCTGATCCCGCGGATCATCTCTGAGAACGCCTGATCGTCGCTGGTTGAGAGGATGTTGACCATGCCTATCGGGCGCCCGCCCATCGCTGAGATGTCGTTCACATTCACAAGGACTGCGCCGTAACCAGCCCACCACGGGTCAGCAAGCATCCGGCTCCATATACCGTCAGCAGCAAAGAGGAGCACATCATCACCGCCGATGTCGATGATCGCCGCATCGTCGCCGATATCGGCGATACAGTCTGTATATTCAGATCGCACGGTTTTCAGAATCTCTGCGATATCGGCGATCGTTCTTTTCCGTGTTACGCCCTCGAAGTTCCTGATCTCTGATGCGATCGTCTCGATGTTCATGTCGGCACCTGCATGATCAGGACGCGCGGTGGATCATAATAAAGGTGTGGGAGTGATGGGGCGGTCATATTGACGCGATGTTTTTTTTGGTTTGCAACCCTGCTTGATCACAGATCCCGAAATCTGGAAAACACTGCGCGATCAAACCCGATTGCCTGGAGTGCCGCTGAGACGTCCTCTTGCACAGAGATGAACCGCATGAGATCATCAGATCTAACCTCGATACACGCGAGCCGATCGTGGTCCCTGACCCGTACGCCGCAAAGCCCGTGTGCATGGAGCACCGATTCTGCTTTCTCGATACGGGAGAGTCGTGGTATCGTAATCTCGGTTCCCGGGGGAATTCGGGTGGCAAAACACGACTCTGACGGGGCATTTGCAACAGAGAGTCCGAAATATCTGGCAATCTCCCTTATCTCTGACTTTTTTAGAGTGAAATCGACAAAAGGCGTGAAAACACCGGCTTCTCTGATCGCTGCATAGCCTGGTCTCTCCCCTGCGATATCGGTCACGTTTGTCCCATCCGCAATCGTTCCGATCCTGTTTTCCGATGCGATTCTTTGCAATTCTGATATCAGATGTCTTTTACAGTGATAACACCTATCACGCGGATTTTCCATGAATTTCCTCTCATCCAGTATCCCGAATTTGAATACCATGAGTTCTATGCCGATTTCATCTGCCATGCTTCTGGCATGTGCAAGCCCGCCACTTCCAAGCAGTTCTGAGCTGGCGGTTGCGGCAAGCACCCTTGCGCCGCTCTGCTCTGCGAGCTTTGCGAGCACTGAGCTGTCCACGCCACCAGAGAACGCGATCAGGATGCTGTCGCATTCCCAAATCGCGTCTTTCACTCGCTCCATCTTCTCAAGCGTCTCGTTCGTTTCGTTCATATTATGTTGTGTGCCTGCCATGATACCAGATAATGGCGCGCGACCGGCATGATCATTTCTACAGAATGGCAAAGAAGGAGGGTTACCGATCGAGAGCGGCATACAAGCTCAAACAGATCGATGCACGGTTTCACGTCATCAGACGTGGTGACACGGTTGTCGATCTGGGAGCAGCTCCGGGCGGCTGGACGCAGGTGGCAACAGAACTTGCAGGAAGCAGTGGCACGATCGTTGGCGTGGACCTACAGCAGATTCGCAGCATAGAGGGTGCCGTCACCATCAGGGGAGACATCAGGTCAGAGGCGACCGTCGATGCGATCAGGCAGGCGGTCGGCAGCGCTGATGTGGTGCTCTGTGATGCCGCCCCAGACCTCTCTGGCGACTGGAGCTATGATCATGCCCGGTCGATCGATCTGGCTGAACATGCCCTCTCCTGTGCACAGAAAATCCTGAGACCGGGCGGCAATTTCGTGGTCAAGGCGTTTCAGGGTGATTTGTTCGCCGGATATCTGCGAAACGTGCGCTCGCTCTTCAGAAACGTGCGTGCACACTCGCCCACAGCCTCGCGCAAGGCAAGCGCTGAGATGTACATCATTGCAAAGGGATTCTTGCGGGCATGATTGATCTTTTCACGCCAGAGCTGCTCTGATCAGCACCATGGATGGTATGAATTAACTATATGAGAGATGATCCGGATGTGAAGAACTAACATCCATTGGACAGATGACCCAAAACTACAGAGACTGGTTTCCGTACCCATCCTTCCGCCCGCATCAGGACAAGATGCTTGATAGAGTGCAGGAGGTCGCATGCACCGGCGAACACCGCGTCCTGATGATCGATGCGCCAACCGGAAGCGGCAAGACGAGTGTTATTGCGTCACTCCTTGCAAACCGCGGCATAAACAAGATCGTTGTCGTGCTCAGAACCGTGAGTCAGATCGGGGTGTACCTCGATGAGATAGGAAAGATCAGAGAAGAGACCGATCACACTCCAAGGGTCGCATACCTCGTCGGGAAGCACAAGATGTGTAAACTATCCGGTGAATTTGAAAACGTCTACGCGGGGTGCGATCTGATGAAACTCTTCACGATGGACTTTCTTGAGGCGAGGCTTGACGAGGAGATAAGGCGGAATAATCGGACGATACAGGAGTACAACGTCTATGATCCGGCGAGCGATCCGGAAATAGAATCGGCGATGATGGGTGAAACTCCGGGATACCGCACGTTCTGCCCGCATTATCTATTTTCAAAGGAAATATACACCTTCGAGGGATTAAAAAATGTCAGACCATCAAAACAGGCGTTGAAAGACAGTGAAGCGGTCATACAAGAGATCCTGTACCCTGAAGAACTGCATGAGCGGTGCGGACAGACATGCCCGTACGAGGTGATGGCGATCAGCGCGAAGAATGCCGATGTCATCATTCTGAATTACAACCACGTCTTTGACGATACGATGCGGGATCCCCTCTTCGACTGGCTCGAAATCGATCCCGAAAATACGATCCTGCTCGTTGACGAGGCGCACAATCTTGGAGACACCGTGAGAAGCATCAACAGCGACACAGTCACGATGCACACCGTTGACAAGGCAATATCCGAGGTAAACCAGTTTTCAGGGGAGAAGGAGAGGATCATAGCCCGTTCTGCGAAGGACGTCCTGTCGAGGATGAAGAAATACATGGAAAAGACGCTTGATAACTGGCAGAACAAGAAACAGGGAGAGGACTGGTTTGATCCGAGGATGTTTGCGGATTTTGTCTTCGCAGGCGGCGGGCTGGCGCGGGATGATGCTCAGACCATTTCTGACCTCTTAAAACTCGCACAGAAGATCAGAAACCGAAAACAGAAGTCATCAGAGTCAGCCGATGTATTTCTTGAGCGCGTCGCCGAATTTCTCTTCATGGCGCACCTCGCAAAGGGCGATTCCTCATACCTTCCCGTAAAATCGATGAGCGAGGATCGGTGGCTGACGCTTGAGATCCGCAGCCTCGACCCAAGCCCGATCATATCAGGCATCGCTGACACGGTTCATGCCACCGTGCTGATCTCAGGGACGCTATCCCCTCCGGAATACTATGAACTCTACTACTTCGGCGAGAACGGGCGGGCGGATATTTTACCGATCCCGAACCAGTTCCCGAAAGAGAACCGGCTCGTGCTCGGAGCAAAGGACGCGACAACCCAGTCCGCGTACCGAAACGATTCTGGAAATCGAAGGGAGATAGAATTTCACATATCCGCTCTGATAAATGGGGTTTCGGGAAATGTTGCCATCTATTTCACATCATACTCCATGATGGACCAGTATCTTGAGTACTGTGAAAGAATGGCAGGTAAATCCGGGAAGATACTGTACATAGAGCCAAAAGAGTCGAAATACGTCCCTGATATATTGAAAAAATTCTTTGAATCTGGAAGTAGCATGGAAAAGGGGGTATTGCTTGCAGTATGTGGTGGAAAGATGAGTGAGGGAATCGATTATTATGGTGAAGCCCTGAAAGGGGCTATCGTTGTTGGGTTGCCGCTCGCAGCATTTTCAGAGGTGCAGAAACTGGTCAACTCCTACTACCAGAGAAAATACGGGAAAGAGAAGGGTTTATTCATCGCATACACGCTTCCGGCGATTAATAAGGCGCTTCAGGCGATCGGGAGGGTTCACAGGTCAGCCGACGAGACCGGGGTTCTCGTGCTCTGCGACTCAAGGTTTTCACATGAAAGGGGGCTTGGTGTCAGGCAGCACCTGCCGCAGTGGATCAGGGACGAGATGATCGTCTGTGATGGTGCATGGTCTCAAGAACTCGTGGATGGGTGGAATGAGGGGAGTGCGAGGTTACCCTGAGAACGAAACGATATGATAAGCTAGTAGCTCCCAGTATCGATCGAGGTTTCGTAATAACTCCTCTGAAAAATCTGAGTACAGAGTCTGAACATAACGATTTTTTGCGTTTATTTTACCATGCACTTCGACGAATTTGACGAGTTCACCATTGAGAGGTCAACAACGGTGTCATGCGTATGCAATGCGAACTGCATGGTCTTATTGTGCTATACCGCCCACGCAACAGCCACCAGCAGCGCAAGCAGTCTTGCGATCTCGTTTGTAGCACCGATCACGTCGCCGCTGATCCCGCCAAAGTTGCGGTTTGCAACCTGAAGAACAACATACGATGCACAGGTCGCACTGCCGAGCATGAGCAGACCCACGTCTGCAAGCACAGCCCAGCATACCGCAGCCGAGAAGGCAAGCCCTGCCACAAACTCACGAAATCCGGTGTCATCGATCATGATCGATCCAAGTCCCGGGTGGATGCTCTTCCCGAACGCGGAGATCTGCAGCATCGCCTGCTTTGCGCTCACTTCGGCAGCAATCATAGCCATCAGAATCATGCCGTGACCGATCTCGCCGATCGCTGCGAAAAGTCCAAGGATCGTGATCACGCAGAAGACAGCGCCTCCGATACCAAGCGAGACATCACGCATCGCGTCTATCTTCTTTTCACGGGATCCGTGCGCTACAACCCCATCTCCGAAATCGGCGAGCCCGTCGAGGTGATTGATCCCGGTGAGATAGTACACGGCGGTGATGATCACGACCGATGTGATGGCTGGACTCTGGAGTACCGACTCGGAAAGATAGCCGAAGCTTCCTATCAGAAGCCCGATCAGAGCTCCAACGACCGGAAAAAGGTAGAGCCGCTTTCCAAGGGCGGCAAGCCCTTCCATACTGATACCAACCGGGATGGTCGTCAGAAACCCGATGCCAGAACGTGCAGCGAAGAGAAAATCACGCATCATGTGTCATATAACTCCCATTTCTCCGAGGCGGGTGGGCAGATACGTATCAGTCACAAAATCTAGCCCCTTGCCGGCAAACGCCTGCTGCTCTGATTTCTTCCCGAGTTTCAGTTGGAGGTTGATCTGTTCCTTCCAATACTCGGTATCAAATCTCGGATCTGTGAGTTCGCTCTTGAGAGCGGCGATATCCTGATCAGTCAGCTTATCGGTGGATAATGAGTATTCAACGATATCGGACGGCTGTACGCCAAGAAAGGTCGCCTTCGGTGCCGCAAGATACTCGGAGAGGTGCGCACTCTTGATCGATCCGTAAGCAACGCTTGCATATATCCGATAACTCCATGGGTCACCATCCGTAAACACTGTCACGGGCAGCGACAACTCCTCACCCAGCCTTTTCACCATGCGGCGGGTGCTTCTTGCTGGCTGCCCCTTCAGGTGAACCAGAATCGCATCATACTTCTCATCAAATCCGTTTTCGATCAATCTGGCGTACATACCGCCGGTCTCAATCGCAACAACGAGTTTTGCATCGTGATCCTTGAAAACAATATTATCCACGTTGAACGGGATCTGATAACCACTTTCACCAACGTCTTCCTGGCAGTGGATGAGGCGGTCACCCCGCTTCGTCTGCTCGGTTATGCTGACCGGTCCAAACATCGTTGCCCCATCCTCTTCGGGGCGGATGTGAAAATCTTCACGCTGAAGCGCGGTAATGATCTCAAGATCCTCGATCAATCGGTCGCTCTCAGATTGCTGCCTGAATTTTGCGATATCCCAGTTTTCTGATATGTAATAGAGTTCTCGAAGCGTAGATCCGCGATTATTCCTCAAATGCTCGTTTATGAGCAACTCTACCGAATAAGCCATCTTCAAAAGATGATAAGCACCTTTGACAGATTTTGCACTCCGTAAACTGGTCTGATCACCATAGATCCAGACCTCGCTCTCATCGTCGTACTCGATGTTTTTCTTTGTTCTGGTCGATATCTCGACGTTGGGGATCGTTCCGTTCTCAAACTGGTCATAAAGATCGCGAATTATTCCAAGCAGCGTTTCTTCTGCGATATGTCCTGTCATGCTATCACTCCAAGATCCTCTGGATGATTCACATTTAAAAAAGTTCGCAGATCTGGATCGAACCTGCGCAACGACTCTGTCGATACAAAAACCGCCCTCTTCAGGTGAGATATTGCTGAACGGACGGTACGATCCCTATTTTCCATGGCGCTCTGGCAGGCACGTATCATTGGTCTACCGTACACCGCATGAAGTGCCTCAAACATCCCGTTTCGGTGCACGGGAATTGCAGCATCGCCATCATTATCCTCGGCGCATGCAAAGATCGCATCAATGACATCGGGATTGATGTGCGGCAGATCACATGCAAGGCAGACTGAATATTCTGATCTGGATGCCTGCATGCCGGCAAAAATGCCTGCGACCGGACCATACCCAGTAACCGGATCGTAAACGACCGTAAGATCGTTAGAGATCGCTTCTGCGATGTATTCGCCCTGCACCCGATCGCGGGCAGCGATGATAATCTCATCCACGATCGGCAAAACACGTCTGACCATCCGTGCGATCATCGGCGTTCCATCGATCGCAAGCATCGCTTTATCGCTTCCGAAACGGGCACTTCTACCGCCACACAGGATGACCGCCGTCCTCATGTTAGTGTCCACCTGCTCTCTCGATATACCCACCGTCTGATAATACTGCTGCCCTTTCCAAAGAAGACACCTGTTTTTTCTGGCTGCCGTCCCGGAAAGGAATGGCAGCGGTTGTCTGCGTATGTTATCCGCGATTTCGCTATATATAAGAGTAGCGATCAACGCCCAAAAAACATTCCATCGCTGCTATCCTCTGCTCGCACTATAGAGCCCAAAATTTCATGGTGGTGGAAATAGGATAACTGTATCATTAAGGAGCTTCCGGGAGCAGGCATCTTACATGATCATCGGCTAAACAAATAGTTGAGCAAATTAACCTTCATCACATTAACCGAAATGAATATTTTTTTCCATCAATATTCATTATATTAAAACTATTTAAAACGCCTAAGCCCAAAGCAAGTTTTTCCATCATATCAGGTTCTTTTGGATTTCTATTCAATGTGATAACCCTTTCACTCGTTGTTTCAGTTACTGATCCACCCAGCATGAAAAAAGACTGAATAAGCGTTTGAATCTCCATCCCACTATCATTAATACAGTGTGACAAAAAGAAGCTGCATAGATTTACAAAACTCATCCG
>DTYY01000005.1 GCA_012961645.1 Methanosarcinales archaeon
TCCTGCTTCCTCAAACCCTCCAAATCCACTTGATCGCAGAATTCGCCTGTCTGCAGTGATGATCAGCCCCTCAACACCGTCCAGACGCTCGATCAGATCCATGCCATCCTTTTCGCCGAGCACGAAGACCGCAGTCGCCAGCGCATCGGCATCGGTCGCGTTCTCCGCGATGATTGTTGCGCTCAACAGGTCATCTGCAGCATACCCGGTCTTCGGATCAATGATGTGTGATGCCCGTGCCTCTTCGCTGAAATACCGCTCATAATTCCCGCTGGTCGCAACAGACATGTCTTCGAGGTTCATGACAGTGATGTGCTCTGTTTTGTCACTCGGATTTCGCAGAGCGACCCTCCATGGATCGTCTTCTCTCCTGAAACCCATCGCCCGGATATCGCCACCGGCATTCACGAGTGCATGGCAGATACTGTGCTCTTGCAACACCCCGATTGCCCGATCGACAGCATATCCCTTCGCAACGCCGCCAAGCGTTACCTGCATCGATCGGTGGCTGAAATAGACACTGTTATTTTTAATTGATATGTTTTTATAATTAATAAGTCTCAGTGTTTCGTTGATCTCTTCGCTGGTCGGCGGCGATCCTGCCCGTATCTTGCTCTTCCACAGATCTATGACCGGTAAAACGGTGATATCAAACGATCCGTTGCTCAGTTCTGAGCATTCAAAGGATTTAGCGATGACGTAGCATAATCTCTGAGATGCATCCACGAGAAATCCATTGTCATTCAATCTTGCGACCTCGCTCTCCTCTGCGGTATGGCTCATCAGATGCTCAATTCCATACATCTCTGCAAAAGCGCAATCAATGGCAGACTCTGCCTCGGATGTATCTGGATGCATGACCGTAATGGTCACATCGGTGTTCATCATGACTCTTGTGCGCTCTATACGCTCGATATGAGAAGCGTCTGTGCACCCGGATACCGATAGTGCGATCGATAGAATTAAAAGAGTCAGAAGGATTCTTTGATCCATTTTAATTCAGCAGCAGTGTCCAGGAGACAAACCAGAGCATCATGGTCATTAGAGCGACGTAAAACCAGTCCTTCCAATTAAACTGAGCTACATCAATTCCCAGACGTATGTAAATCGGTTTCTGTATGTAGAATGCCAGCAACAGCAACAGATATGAAAAATCCTGCTGTCTTTCGGTCGTTGGATACAGGAAATAGAAGCAGATTATGCCGGATACGATGCCAAGAGTGGATGAAACCACCGTCTTTATGATGCCGTCGATATGTTTCTTCCGCCGGTCAGGTTTTTCTATGGCAGCTTCCGCATCCTTCTTCGCGGCTTCTCTCGCGATCCTTTTTTTGCTCATCGGATCAACCATGTCGTGATCCGGTATCAATGTTGTGGTTGTGGTGTATGCCGGCAAAGTATATGTGCTGACGGCGGCAATGGTGTATGATGCTTACTATGGAAGAGGGAACCATTGCAGTCAGACTGGCACGATCCGCAATCGTCGCCCGCCTCTCTGGAGAATCAATGGAAATCGGCGGCCTGCCAGGGATATTTGAGGAGAAGAGGGGTGTCTTTGTCACCCTGCACAAGAATCATGACCTCCGCGGTTGCATCGGATATCCGGAACCCGCAATGGCGCTTTCGGATGCGATCTCTGACTCTGCGGTGAGTGCTGCGTTACGCGATCCAAGATTTCCGGCTGTTCGGTCTGATGAGATTGCACACATCGTGATCGAGGTGACTGTGCTGACACCGCCGGCTAAAATTAATGCAAATCCGCAAGATCTGCCAAAACACATCAAAATCGGAAAGCATGGACTTATCGTCAGAAAGGGTCTTTATCAGGGGTTATTGCTGCCGCAGGTGGCGGAAGAATGGGGTTTTGATGCCGAGGAGTTCCTCAGCCAGACCTGCATCAAGGCAGGGCTGTTTCCTGATGCGTGGCTTACCGGTGCAGAGGTGTTCTCATTTGAGGGGCAGATCTTTACAGAGACCGAGCCTGGTGGAGAGGTCGTGGAACGGACTTAAGCGGCTTAAGTGGCAGAGAGATGCCTGGAAGCTGTACGATGCAGTAAAATGCGGAGGACATAGAAGCTCGATCTTCTTCATGTAAGTCAGTGGTCTGAGCGGACGAGGAGGTGGCGGCATGAGCCGGTCGGGATGGCGATGCGGAGATGGCGGATGGCTGCGATTGAGGAGGCGTGAGGGCAAGGAAATGCGGGGGGGTTATGTGTTTTGATGTGATCTTGAACCATGGATTATGCGAACATATCAGGGTTTACGGTGACTATGGTATCGCGTAGAGTGCTTTAAATGTGCAGTTTCGGAAGAGGGGTTTTTAACACTGAACGAAAAGATTGATTACCGCTTAAAGTCATACGTCAGGTGTGAAGCGAAAGTTTCTAACCGTAACTCCGCCCTTTTTTGCGTAATATGTCCCTCCAGATCAATACCATATTGATCCTGCTATCGATTTGTTCATTGAAAACTTTATTTCCTATTACGCATATATACGTAATATGAGATTGCGCGACTGGATTAAGCTATTCAAGGCGAAAAGCGTCGAAAAATTAAATACAGGGAGATTAGCCGAGAAACTTGAAATGTGTCTCAGCCTATTACGCATAAATGTGGAGAGTTACGGTTTCTAATACAGCATCTCAACTGATAGATAAAGGTAACCATGAAAAAGATAATTGTAAAGGCTCAACACATCGTTAACACTTTTTCAA
>DTYY01000006.1 GCA_012961645.1 Methanosarcinales archaeon
GACCTCACACCTGCGCGGGGTTGTCGAAAACGTTCTTGACTTTCTCCACGACAACGGGATGATAACCATCTCCGGTGAATCAATCACCCCCACGGCCCTTGGAAAACTGGTTTCGAGGCTGTATCTCGATCCTTATGGCGCTGCGGTCATCGTGGAAGGGCTTATGTCACGCAAAGATGCCAGCGTCAGTGATCTCACGCTGCTGCACCTGATATGCAGGACGCCTGACATCCGCAAACTCTACCTCCGCAAGAAGGACTATGAGTGGATTCCTGATTTTGCATACAATATGTACGATGAATTCACAGAGGTTCCAAATGAGTTTGATTCGGGATATGAGTGGTTTCTTGGCGAGGTGAAGACCGCTGCCATGCTCCTTGACTGGGTCGGTGAATCTCCAGACAGGGATATTGAGAACAGATTCGGCATCGGTGGTGGAGACATCCGGGGCATCGCCGACACAGCCCAGTGGATCGCGTATGCGACTGCACAGATCTCTGCCCACATCAAAAGCCGGCACGTAAAGAGAGCAAGAGAACTCACAGAGCGGCTGAAATACGGGATAAAGTCAGAACTCCTCCAGCTCGTCACCATCCGGGGCATCGGCAGGGCGCGTGCCCGCAAGCTGCACGATGCCGGGTACGCCACGCCAGAATCACTCGTCGTAGCCGGCGAGAAGAAGATCGGGGAGGTTATCGGGCAGAAGGTGGCGAAGAGCGCGATTAAAGACGTGAAAGCAAGCGGCAGGGCAGGGTTGCTTGAATAGGTGCGTGGGCGCATGTCTTTATGCTGCTTAAAAGACATAGAAGCAACAGATAACAGGAGACCCGCATGATGAAACTCGAAACTCCACTGGTCGTATTGAACTTCAAGACATATATAGAAGCCACAGGCGAAAATGCGGTCCGTATCGCTGAAATATGCGGTGATATCAGCAGAGAAACCGGTATATCGATCATTGCGGTGCCCCAGCTTCCAGATATCTATGCGGTGGCAGATACAGGCGTCCCGGTATTCTCGCAGCACATCGATGGTATCGGTTCTGGCAGCTACACCGGGCATGTGCTCGCAGAATCCGTGCGCGATGCAGGCGCCACCGGCACGCTGATCAACCATTCCGAGCGCAGACTCACGCTCGCTGATATCGACGCCGCGATTGGTGCAGCACGCCGCACTGGTCTTACAACGATCGTGTGCAGCAACAACGTCGCAACCACCAGAGCCGCTGCAGCACTGGGACCTGATTTTGTCGCGGTCGAGCCGCCCGAGTTGATCGGTACCGGCATCCCTGTCTCAAGCGCTGACCCTGACGTCGTAACAGGTTCTGTTGACGCTGTTTTAGGAATCGACCCAGGTGTCCGGGTGCTTTGCGGTGCAGGCATATCAAAGGGCGAGGATATGCGAGCGGCGCTTGAACTTGGTACGGTGGGCGTACTGCTTGCATCAGGGATCATACGCGCCCCTGATCCGAAAACAGCTCTCATGGACCTGATAAGCGGAATCGAATGATTAAAAATAGTCGAATATAAGGTATAAGGTCACACCGTGATCTCGATGCCGTACACCTGCTCAGGATTCTCCTTGTGCACCTTCCAGAACACCTCTTCACCGAATCGCTCGATCAACTGCTTTGTTCTGCGGGGCACGGTCTTTGGACCAAGCACAGCTCCAGGTCGCTTGGGATCATCGATGTAATCGGTTTCCATCATGAACCGGCTCCCCTCGGAAAGTGCTGTCTCGATTGCGCCCTTACCTGCGAGCACTCCCGGAAATATGCCCTCGCGCTTAAAAGCCTGAACCATCGGCGGTGCATAATGCTTGACCACTTTTTCAGGTGGCAGTCCTGACTTCCTTGCGATCGCCGCAAGATCGGCGATCACCGATGTTTCCGCAGTCTCGGTGTGCAGTTGCACGGCGCAGCCCGCCTCACGCGCCAGTTCCATGCCATAAGCCATGATGCGATTTGATGCATCCCAGATCGAATCAGAAACCATGTAATGCGGGCGCCCGGTCTTGATTGCAATCGCCTCGTTCTCAGATACAAACCGCCCTGCGATCTCAAGTCCGCGGATCATCAACTCCTCTGCACGTTTCAGCCCGACCTGATCGGTCAGCCGCGTAATCTCTGCTGGGTGGACCCCAAGAACAGTAAATACAGTCACCCCGATGTCTGACAGGTTAATTTCACGCGCAATATCAATCGTCTCCTCAAATACGGGTTTAAATCCGTCTGGCTCTTTTACCCGCACTCCAACCGTCCAGGGCGGTTTTGAGACGAGAATTAGATGCGTTCCACCGGCGTTTGCAAATTCCTTTGCTGCCGCGATTCCCTTCCCCCTGCGATCAAGATGTATATGATTGTCAGTGATCGGGATCATAACAATCCGAGATCGTCAAGGTCGTTTACGATGTTAATAACGACGCGTTCAGAATCTTCCGGACTTTTACAGCCAGTGATGATCATCTTCCCAGATCCAAAGAGTAAAACAACCGATTTCGGGTCTTTAATTCGGTAAACGAGCCCAGGGAACTGTTCAGGTTCGTATTCGATGTTTTCAAATCCGAGACCCATTGTAACAGCATCAAGATTGATTATACACCCGAGATCTGCCGACGAAACGATGTTGTGCAGGACGAGTTCGGTCTGCCCCTCTGTATTGATCCCGATCTCTTCAAGCTTCTCAAAAATCTTTTTTGCCCCGATTTTAACGTCCTCAATCCTTTTTGCACCGGTGCAGACGATTTTCCCGCTCCCAAAAACCAGAACGGCAAGTTTCGGATCGGCAAGCCGGTAGATCGCACCAGGAAACCTTTTTTTATTGTAATCCACGCCTTCGATCGTTTTCGCGACGTATTCGAGATCAATTGTACTCGCTATCGATGTGGACGCAACCACATTCTCGATCTTGATTGTTTTTATGACGTCGTCAAGGGGCATGTAGCAACCTTCTGGTGTAGCATAGTTTCTGTAATATTGATATTAGTGGTATGAATTCATATATTAACCTTACTGAAAAATTCCCCACGCCTGCAATCTCGGTGATGGGCTCGCTGCGATTCGAACGCAGGACCTCCGCCATGTCAAGGCGACGTCATGACCAGCTAGACCACGAGCCCATGATCCGATCTTTCTCTTTTGGGCTGTTAAGATATAAATATGTATCTGAACCGCTGTCAGCGACCCTCCACGACCCCGACTGGAGAGCCATATTTATAAACATGAGAGACAATCTAACACAGGGCGCAAACATGCAATTATTATTAATCCACTCAGATTATATCGAATACGAGACAAAGAAGCGCACTCCTGTCGCAGAGGAGATCGATTCCGCGATGAAAAGTGGCGGCATGGAGGAGGCTTTGACCGCTTTTATCGCTGTAGAGTCTTACGATGAGGCAGATCCGGGCAGCACCGTAGAGAACGCAACAGCCGAGATCAGAAAGGCAGCAGATCAGGTGAAAACGAACCGTGTGATGCTCTATCCTTATGCACATCTCAGTTCGGAACTGTCAAAACCGGCTGTTGCGGTCGATGTTCTGAAGAAACTCGAAGAGGCGCTTTCTCTCGATTACGAAGTCAAAAGAGCCCCTTTTGGATGGTATAAGGCGTTCAAGATCAGTTGTAAAGGTCATCCTCTATCCGAGCTCTCAAGAACGATAAGAATCGGAAAAAAAGATGAAAAAGTAGAGAAAGAGAAGGAAGTGGTTGTATCAGAGGCTCTGAAATCAGAGGAGAGGGCAGTTTCGTACTGGCACATACTCACGACGGATGGAGAGCTTTTGCCAACTGAAACGTTCGATTTTTCAGAACATCCGAACCTGAGGAAGTTTGTGGATTATGAAATCTCAAAGAGCCGGGCTGTGGACAGGATTCCACCGCATGTCGAACTGATGAAGAGACTTGAACTTGCAGATTACGAACCCGGCTCGGATTCCGGAAATATGCGGTTCTATCCAAAAGGGACCCTGATGAAGAGACTTATTGAGGATTATGTCCTTGATACGGTCGCAAAGCAAGGTGCAGTCGAGGTAGAGACCCCGGTCATGTATGACATGAATCACCCAACACTTAAGAAATATCTTGACAGGTTCCCTGCAAGGCAGTATTCGATAGAATCGGACAAGAGGTCGTTCTTCTTGCGATTTGCAGCGTGTTTTGGGCAGTTTTTGATGAACCATGACATGACCATCTCGCACCGAAACCTCCCCCTGAAGATGGTTGAGATGACCAGATACAGCTTCCGAAGGGAGCAGCATGGCGAACTGGTCGGCTTGAGGCGGCTGCGCGCATTCACGATGCCTGATATGCACACGCCATGCAGCGATATGGATCGTGCAATCGCAGAATTCAAAGATCAATATGCGATGTGTATGGGTGTGCTCGCAGATGTAGGGCTG
The DNA here is from genome assembly GCA_012961645.1 of Methanosarcinales archaeon. Classification (GTDB taxonomy): domain Archaea; phylum Halobacteriota; class Methanosarcinia; order Methanosarcinales; family Methanogasteraceae; genus Methanogaster_D. The sequence goes on from DTYY01000006.1 coordinate 4,399, forward strand.
GACGGCGATTACGAGGTTGCCATCCGGTTTACACGTGATTTCTACACGCAAAACCGGGATTTTGTCACAGAACTGGTCAAGATAGTTGATAAGCCAGTACTGATCGAATTGTGGGACTCCCGTTTCTTCTATTTCGTGATCAAGTTTGAATTTAACTATATCGATGCGATGAACAAGGCGAGTGCACTTTCAACGGTTCAGATCGATGTTGAGAATGCAGAGCGATACGATATCGAGTATACCGACAAAAACGGAGATAAGCTTCGACCGACTATCCTTCACTGCTCTCCGAGTGGGGCAATCGAACGATGCATCTACGCGCTTCTCGAAAAGGCACATCTCACATCAGAGGAGGGCGGC
>DTYY01000007.1 GCA_012961645.1 Methanosarcinales archaeon
TCTCGAAGACAACATCATCTCATTCCTGAGTATTCTGTTGATAGGTCTCTTGATGGTCAGATTCGCAGGGAAGATGACCGTCAGGGTATCTGATACCATCGCTACCCAAGTCCTGAAGAGTCTTGGATCAGGAGTTCTGTTGCTGATAGCAATTCCGTTGATAGCGCTGATTCTGATGATAACCGTGATCGGTATCCCGCTTGGACTTATTGTTTTGTTTGCATATATTGTGATATTGTATATATCCAAAATATTTGTCGGACTGGCTATCGGCAGACCAATCGTAACGTATGCGAAAAAGGAGAGTTCATCGCCATACTGGCATCTGGTTGTCGGATTGATCGTCATCGCCCTTGCAACCAAGATTCCGCTGGTAGGATTTTTGATCAGTATAGTCGTGGTACTCGCAGGACTCGGAGCGCTTTTTATGACGTGGAAATCTATGTCTGACGAATCGAAGGGCGCTTGAGCTCCACATAACACATACACCCACGTCTCTGGTGTAAGGGCATACAACCGCTGCCCGTTGCGGGTTCACCGCCGCTTCATTCTCGTGATACAGATAATTGCAAAGAGGGATGTGATTGTGGATATTGCTCCGAAAGCCTGGGAGGAGGGCGTTTGTATCTGCATCGGGGCTGATGTCGGTGCGGGTGCCGCAAAAGCTTGTGGTGATGGTTCAGGTGATGAGCCGCAACCGGTTTGTTTCTGGAATGCACAAGCAACATGGCGCTTGAAAGCTCTCGTATGGACTACTTGGTAGATCGTATTCTATGTAGAAGTTTCCATCAAGCTCAAGTGACATTGCTTGCCTTGCAGCCGTGGACTGACTTTCGAAAGGGTCCTTGCATCAATGGATAAACGAATGCACCACAGTGACGAGGAGTACTGAAAACCTCATCAAAATGGCGATTTTAAGTGCGGTTATCATTTTTCGCCCCTCCGTTGCAAGATAAAATCCTGCATACTTCTGATAAGTCACCCCATCGACCTCTTCCGTACCTTCGTCCCTATAAGAAGACAGCATCTACAGAACCGCACCCTTCACAGAGATGGTACCTTTCTTCATCTCGACGCCAGGTAGTGTGGTATCGCCTTCGCACTCTTCCCCGGCTCTTTCGTGCTTGCAATCGGGCAATACCATCTTTACGCGGCTACTGCATCGCTCTCTGTGATCCTGCATCTGATCATAGATTCGCTGAACCCGGGCGGCGTAGCACTGTGGCTTCCGTTCAGCAGAAAGCGTGTGAGATTTCCGGTCATTAGAGGTAGAATAAAGTCTGATAACTTGTTTGTAAATACGTTCATCAGGGTTTTCGTAATAGGAGCAGTGATACTGATCACTTTCACATATTTTTCTGAGTAATACGTGAATAGATGCCAATGATGGCGGCGACCACAGCAACGCCGAATGCAGACGTAAGTTTCATGGAAATCGGAACTGTGATGCTCATATTCTCCATGTTCGCACTTACAGTCTTTGTTCCGACGAGATATGGCAGATGCACCTGGAACGGAAGGATGGTTGCCGACTGGTTTGCAAGCGCGATGAAGATGATCAGCGAGGCAACAAATATTAGAACGAGCCAGAAGAGCTTTTTTGATGCGAAACGGATGAATATTCTGGCGATCCCCTCGCTCTGACCCATTGCAGGTAAGGCTGATCCTGCTATCAGGAGCACTCCGAGATACATGACTCCAAGCTTGAGACCGAGACAGAACCACTCGAAGAGCGGTGATGTTACACCATTTCCAAGAATGATCGTTCTCACCTCGAACGGAGACGCATTGACGACGATCGCATCGACGCCGATCGTCAGATGCCACCATGCACCAAGGAACGGTAATATCAGCGTCATCATGCCCGCAATAACACCGGGTATATTGACACTGCCCAGAACATTCTGATCTGCTCGGTTCATCGGGTATCACCCCCCAATTCTGCCCCAGATTCCTTAATTTCAAGTTTTATCCCTGCGACATCGATTTTCATCTTTACACCGCGAATCTCAGGGTTTCCTGAACCCATGAGCTGCAGATCCTGCGGATCAGAGATCGCATGGCTATCTGGCAGCGCACCTTCCAGGTTCAGGCTGGCAGAACCCTTCGCAGGGATGATTACTGGCGCAGGGAGTGCTATCGTACTGGTGCTATCGCCCACGCCAATGTCGAATGACAGTTCTTCCACCGTCGCAGACACGTTCACCGGCGAGTTTATCTCGATCTCAATTACGACGCGGTCGCCAGAGATTGTGTAATCGTTGAGTTTGAAAAGCTCTGATCCTGCAGCCGGACCAAAACCTGCGAGCGATTCTGCGATCTTTGCAGGGTCTTCTGCAAACAATGTTGCTTTTGCGTCCCAGCCGTTGGTTGCGAAGGCTGCTGCGACACATGAAACGAGTAAAAGCGTTGGAATTATTGGAACAGACCACCCGACGATTTTTTCACCCATAAGTAAATCACGACTCCGATATTATTTAATGCTTTCGAAAGCGGCAAGCCGTGATCATTAATACCGATGCCTGAAAGAATCGATCTTCATGGATCATCAGGTGGCATCCGGGGCAGAAGCAGTAATCGAACGTCGCGGCGATCTGGTCGTCAAGCGGCGGGTGAAGAAGAACTACAGGCTTCCTGATCTTGACAAACAGATCAGGGCATCAAGAACCCGAATTGAGGCGAAACTCCTATCGGAAGCACGCAGATGCGGAGTTCCGACGCCGATCATCCGCGATGTCGATACCATGGATTATACGATCACGATGGAGTTCATCTCTGGTCAGCCGCTGAAGAACGTGCTGGATCTGCAGATGAGTGAGCGTGTCGGCGAGCTTGTCGGCAGATTGCACGGCTGCGGCATCATTCACGGTGATCTCACGACCTCAAATTTGATTTTGCATGATAATAGGATATATTTAATCGATTTCGGGCTCGGTTACTTCGAAAAGAGCGTGGAAGCGCAGGGCGTCGATGTGCATGTCCTCTTCCAGACGTTTGTGAGCACGCATGGTGATCCCGGACTTGAAGAGGCGTTCTCGCTCGGATACCGGCGCACCTTCGCAGAGGCTGATCAGGTGCTTGCTCGTGTGCGCGAGATCGAGGCGCGGGGGAGGTATATGTGATCATCATACTACACGAACCCAAAGAATTTTTCAGGAAGAGTTGCGGGGCTAAAAAAATGTCTTCTGCTGGAAGATTTCCTGAACAGAGAAGTGCACATAGAGGGTTTTCTTTCACGGGATGATCTGGATACAAACGTTTTTAGTATCTCATCGAGATGTACACAGGATGAAACTGGATCTGCATGTGCATACTTTCTACTCGGATGACGCTGTGGCAAGCCCTGAAAGGCTGGTCATCGAGGCGAAGAACAGAGGTCTGGATGGCATCGCGGTCACAGACCACAACACCACCGGGGCGTGGAAGCGCGCCATATCAGCGGGAAAGGAGCACGGCATTCGGGTGATACGTGGGGAGGAGGTAAGGGTCACCCACGATGGCGAGGAGATAGGTGAGGTACTCGTGTACTTTATGGACAAGGAGATAAAGCGCGGCGAGATAGGTGATGTCCTCGATAAGGCAAGGCAGCAGGGTGCTCTGGTCTCGGTTGCGCACCCCTTCGATTATTTCAGGAACCGCTTCAAGCGGGTGGAAGAGTTCAAGCACGATTTCGACGCGGTCGAGGCGTTCAATTCCAGGGTCGTCATACCTTTCTTCAACCAGCGGGCACTGGAGTTCGCTAAGAGGAACCGCCTCCCCGTGACCGCGGGAAGCGATGCCCACTGCCTCAACGAGCTTGGCAATGCATACACTGATGCGAAGGCACGGAATTTTGAGGAATTGAGGCGCGCCATCGAGA
>DTYY01000008.1 GCA_012961645.1 Methanosarcinales archaeon
GCGTGTCCCTGACGGCCCATCCACCGCATTCTCCGAGTAATACCGCTCCACCATCTCCACAATATTCCTGACATCACACTCAAGCCCCTTTCTCGCAAGCCCGTGCTTGAACTGAAGTTCGCAGCTCGGACAGGTGGTAACAACAACGTCAGGCTTGATCTCCCGGATCTCAGCCGCCTTTCGGTCAAATATTCTAAGAGAGATCTCGGGATGCAGGAAACTGTACGCTCCAGCCCCGCCGCAGCACCCATCGCGGGTCTCGACGAAATTAGTGACGATCCGCTTCAGCAACTCGCCTCCCTTAACACCGACAGCTGCAAGATGGCATGGATTGTGATATGCTACACGAATATCCAGTTTCTTACCGAAAAACACGCTTTCGTCGAGATGCTTCAGCAGAAACTCACCGATATCACAGGTGATCTCAGATACTCTCGCCGCAGCCCTGACGATATCGCTACTGTCATCAAGATCAGCATCACCATCACCGTAGCCGCTGCCGTCTGTTAGCAGTTCCACAGACTTCTTCACCATCATCGTGCAGGACGCACACGCCGTCACGATGGCGTCATACCGTCTATCTGAAAACGCAAGAACGTTCTTCATTGCAACATCCCTTGCAAGATCATACATACCCTGTTCGATCATCGGAAGTCCGCAGCAGCGTTGTTCAGGGATAAAGACATTAAATCCGCTCTTTTTGAGTACCCGGACCATCGATTCGAAGACTCCATCATCAAGGATTATGGATGCACATCCCGCGAATACAGCAACATTCAGCGTATCAGGGGTGCCGAGGGGATTGGCAGCATCCAGGTTCTGTATACGCCCGGCAGGCAGCAGCGGTCCATTCCTGAACTGGGGGAGCGATCGCTTCAGAAGCATCTTTGCTGCCGGGTTTGTGATCAGGCTCATCTTCCCAAAAATCCGTGCATACGAGCTGAATCGGTCCAGATCGGATGCCCACGCGTTCATCGTCTGCCTGACCAGCAGAGACGCGGTCTTCTGCGTGAAAAGCATCTCACCGACGCTTGCATGGCTCGGGCATCTCGCCGCACATCTCAGACAGCCGAGACAGAGTTTGAGCATCCTCTCTGCCCGGCGCGACTCCGAAGTTGTCGTTTTTTCAAGGTTTCTGAGCCGGAGAAGCTGGAGAAAAGATCTCGAACCAGTTTCACCACCCATCGTGGTTGATATCGGGCAGACTGACTTGCAGTACCCGCAGTTGACGCATGGCTGTTCAAACCGATTCGTGTATTCTGTCGGATATTTTATGTCATCGGTGATCGCCCTATAGCTGAACATGACATCCGGGTTAAGAAGGTCTTTTGGGTCGAATATTTCCTTGATCTGACGCATATAGCTGTATATTGGATTGCCCCACTCCTTTTCAAGAAACATCGTCCTCAAGCGCCCCATTCCGTGCTCTCCTGTCATGGTCCCATTGTACCTGAATACCGCCTTGTAGACTCTTTCTACCAGTTCAGGGAGTAGATCGATGTTCTTCTGGTCGTTCAGGTTCAGCATCGGTCTGATATGCAGATTCCCTGATCCTGCGTGACCATAGATTGCAGATACTATCTTATACTCATCAAATATCTCGTGCAGGTCACCTATCAGCGGAGCAAGGTCAGATATCCTGACGGCAACGTCATCGATGAATGCATCAGGCTTTGTGTCCACATCATAGTTTGTCAGGATCGGGACAAGCGCTTTCCTGACAGACCACACCTTCTCCTGTGCTTCCGCGTCTTCTATTTCAGAGATGACCTCTCCACAGACATCATAGCGATCATTGATCAGTTTTTCAAGATCAAGTATCTTTGATCTCCGATCATCCCCCTCAAACTCGATAAAGAGCGCGCTTACGCCTGCATCCACAGGTATTCCCATATCAGGGTACTCTGAACGCACGATATCAAGGGATGTCGAGTCCATCATCTCGATCTTCGCTGGACCGAGTTCTCTGATGTGCTGCACAGCATCGCCTGCATCATAAAGGCTCCTGAAATATATAGCGCTGATGGACTTTCCCGCGACGATCGGAAGGACTCTCAGCCGTATTTTCGTAAAAATACCGAGCGTTCCAACACTTGAGGGCATCAGATGCGCGATTATATCGCCGATGCTCTCGTAATCGAGCAACGCTCCGATATTGTAGCCGCTTGCGATCTTGATATCCTTCCGCATATCCAGAAGGCTGGTAGCGTCGGGATCGGCGAGTATCTGCTCCCTTAATCTGAGCAAATCCTCTGATATCCGGTCAGGGATGGTCTCTGGAACGGCGGTATCGATGATCTCGCCTCTCGCAGATACGAACTCCACAGATACCACGTAATCGTCGATTGTGCCGTATTTCACAGATCTTGCGCCGCTTGCCTTTGTGCCGACGTTGCCGCCGATCATGCAGATCTCTGAACTCGACGGGTCAGGCGGAAGAAAGAGCCCTTTCTCTCCGAGATATGCCTGAAGATCATTGACTATGACTCCTGGCTGCACATCCACAAAGAATTCGCTTCCCTCTCGTCCCTCATACACCATACCAAGAATCTGGTTCATATTCTTCGAGAAATCAAGAATAATCCCCTCGCCAAGACAGCTTCCAGCAAGATTTGTCCCGGCAGCCCTTGCCGTAACCGGAAGTCCCAGAACCGCTGCCGCCACCACGCACTCACTCACATCGCGAGC
>DTYY01000009.1 GCA_012961645.1 Methanosarcinales archaeon
GGGTTTATGACACTGGCTCACGATAGCGATTTTGTAAAATTGTTTCTGGAAATCCCACACAATATTGAGCATGTACTATATTTCGCCCAGAAGAACGTAAATCCTGGAGACAAGCTAGTATCATGCGGGGTGTATGCGTGCCAGCATGTTTTTACTATAAACTGCAGATTCGCATTTAAAGTGAAAATATAATATCGTTTCAGGTTTAACTGTATTAAGACTATGTTTATCTGAAACATGTTGTGTTTATTGTATTTTAGCTAATTTTGTTCGAGATGGTGTTTAAACGTTTTCACAATATCCATCAAATATGTATCAACTTCAAGATTGATAAACCAGTAAATCAAGTTATTAATAGAGTTCTGGATGTGAATTAGGCATAACACTGTATCTATCCAGAATGAATCACAATCACTTCACGAATTTGTGCAAAAGCTTTATATACATGGTATTACACATTCACATATATGTCGATCCGTGCAAAACCGTGTATACAACATGGTCGGATCGCAGTTATACAGCACCAGGCATCTGAGGGGATGGATGGTGAACATCATTTGAGGAAAAGATATGAGATCCCGGCTCGAAATCACGACCGACAACGACGGTCGGCACACAATCAAGTCATGTGGCGATGGCTGGAAGAACGTGCTGATCGGTTTTATCAATTCGGTCCCGGCGCCAATTCGCGAGTCCGGGGACTCCCCTTATGTGCGGTCCCGGTTAAAGCTCACGACAGATGATGGCGAAGACATCATCATGGAATCGGAAGGCACCGATTGGGCAGATGTAGTGATCAGGTTCGTCGAGAACTTCTCAACCGGGACCAAGCCCCCCCAAACCACCAAGCCCGGAGAGGTGGTGTCAAACCCGACATCATCAGATGCGCCGCTTCCAGAGTCGCTATCTGTTCGTGAGCGCCTCGAACTCTTCTTGAAGTACGAGTATCCATATGTGTGGTTCACTTCCTCCGACATAAAGAACCATTACGAGCGAATCTATGACCCGATCAGCATAAGCACGGTCTCAACGTATCTTGCCAGGATGTGTAACCGGGGCATTCTTGAACGCCGGGGAAACCGGATGCAGAGAGAGTACCGGGTGCACGAATCAGCGATATCAAAGCAGGTCCTTTCGATCGTGCAGAACGTCAACTGAATCAACGGATTGGGGGCAACCACGGGTCGCAAAATGTGTAATGAGCCACCTTGATATGATGATGCAGATAACGTGATCTCATGCATTTTCCCTGTCCTTCACAGTCTGCATCAAACTTTGTGGAGGAAATTCGCCAATTTGGGTCGAAACGACATTCTATACTGTGAAAGACCAGTGTTACCGGTCGCATCCATCTTTACATATGGTGCAAACCTTTGTGTATGATGCGCTGGATAGATATCCAACCATGACGACTGTGGGAATCGCAGACACAACCTTCGCACGTACTGATATGGCAAAACACGCAATCTCAGAACTGAAACATAATGCATCGGTCAGGATAAAGCGTTACACCGTTCCCGGGATCAAGGATCTGCCGGTTGCATGCAAGAAACTGATAGAAGAGCATTCGTGCGACATCGTGATGGCGTTTGGTATGCCGGGCGCTGATCCGAAGGACAAGGTCTGTGCGCACGAGGCATCACAGGGCATCATCATGGCTCAGTTGATGACGAACACGCATGTGATCGAGGTATTTGTACATGAGGACGAGGCACCCTCTGATCGCGAATTTGCAGCCCTTGCAGAGGCACGCGCACGTGAACACGCTCTAAATGTCATAAAACTAATGTTCAAGCCAGATCAGCTCGAAAAAGAGGCAGGAACCGGGCAGCGTCAGGGATATGAAGATGCAGGACCTGCGAGAGTGTGAAAAACTGTGCTGCCAGGAGGTTTGCGGGCATAGCACAACAGATGAGGTTGTGATCAGCCCATCTGCGCCTTGAGTCTCTCTACCAGTTCCTGCTTGATCTCGGCGTTTCGATCGCCGCCGCAGACCATGCCGCGGATGCCTATGATATCAGGATTGATGCGTCTCACCATCTCCATATCCTCAAACCTGATGGCACCTGCGAGTGCGGTTCGCAGATTGTAGTCGCGTGCGGTGTTCACGAACGTAGTCAACTCATCCTCGTTCATGAACTCGAACGCCGATCGCCCGTCCTTGACGCCGGTATCGAGCATCACCACATCAGCGCCGACCTTTGCACCGATATCGGGGAGTAAAAGTGGTGAAATTGAATTTATACGTTTATAATCAGCATAAGCAGCTGCTACTGCCATTTTACTTTGATCGCACCTCTTTACTGCCTGCACAACCTTTGAAAGCAGATCTTCTGCCTGTTCTACAGTCTGGATATCGTACAATCCGACTTTGATGTAATCGGCGCCAGCCGTGGCTGCACCGAGTGCGGCAAGTGATGCTGTGCCCGGTTTGTAATTAAAATCGCCGATAGTTGCGCTGACAGGTCTCTTTGATTCGATCGCCTCGATGACTGCGCTGATCACCCATGGAAAATTCGCGCCAAGCGACCCCTCCTTTGGATTTTTCACATCGATGATATCTGCACCGCCAGCGAATGCGGCTTTTGCCTCGTCTGTGTTGATTGGACTGACCAACAGTTCCATAATATGCCTCCGTTCGTGCACCGTTTGCGCCGGTGCGAGATTTGAAAGTACCGATTTGATCACTGTTTCTGGATGTATTTAATAGTGTCGCTGCGGTCAGCACTTCCCAACCCTTGAAAAGGCTATAATGGCCAAAACCGGCTGGTTGGTTGAGATGGCGGCAGGGGCTAACCTTTAAATTGGTGCGAGACTACATGGTCTCATGGAACGTAAGGCATGTATCATCTGTCATGGCGAACTGGATTCGACACATTACAAAAGCTACGATATCTGCACAGAGTGTTTTGACCTGATGGAGGACCTGATGAGCGAGTACTTCCTCAGAATGATCACACGCAGGGAAGCCAGCGCAGTCGATATGTACTCGAAGTATTTAAAAGATAGTATTGAATACATGACAGATTATAAAAAAATTCGCGAGAAGTCAAAGAGATACTTCAGAGATGTCAGAGACCGGGTTGAAACCGCCATAGGAGATGAAACGAGTGAATCGCAGCAGCGATATCTCGGGCGTCTGCTCTCTGTCCTCCACTGGCTGGATGACAACCCAACATTCTACAATTATTATTTTAAAGAATATTACTCATGCCCGACCTGCAGGGCATCGATCTTTGAGCACTACAACAAGCAGATGGTCGGCGACTGGCTCATGATCACCTGTTCGAAATGCGACACCGTGATCAAGAAGTACTTCCTTCCAAAGCAGATATGACCTGATGTTTGATGATCGATGAATATGATTTTAATCTGAATCACGTCGTAAGTGTAATCAAAGAAAAACGTGCCAGAGTTGTGGGGCTGCAGTTTCCGGACGGTTTCAGGCGAGAAGCGGTCAGAATATCAGATGAAATCGGAAGAAGAGTAGATGTAAGATGTTTGATATCTGCAAATTCATGTTTTGGTGCATGTGATGTTGACAACAGACTTCTCGAATCGGTAGACATCATGTTTCAGTTCGGACATGCCAGGATACCGAACATAACCGTGGAAAATACCCATTTTATAGAGGTTATCTCCCTTACCCGGGTTCTTCCGGTGATAAAGCAGGCGATCGGCATGATCAGTGGTCGTGTCGGGCTTGTCTCGACCGCCCAGTTCGTGCACACGCTTGCAGATGTGCAAAAGTATCTTGCAGAGCACGGCATAACCGGCGTCATCCACGATGGTGACGGACGCATCGCGCGTCCTGGGCTTGTTCTCGGATGCAATTTCTCTGCTGCTGCGCCTGATTGTGATGAGTATCTCTACGTCGGCACAGGGGATTTTCATGCGCTTGGAGTCGCGCTCGCAACCAAAAAGACCGTCTTGATCGCGGATCCGGTGACAGAAGAGGTCCGGATGCCGGACAGCGATCGGATGATCAGGAAACGCTGTGCTGCGATCGAACGGTCGCTTGATGCGCAGTCCATCGGGGTGATCGTTTCCACAAAGATCGGGCAGTGCAGGAGAGAGCTTGCATTTGATCTGTGTACCATGGCAGAAGAGCACGGTCTGGACACGCAGATCCTGGTGATGGATATGGTCACACCGGACGCACTGCTCTCGTTTGATCTCGATGTTTTTGTCAGTACGGCGTGTCCGCGGATTGCAATCGATGATTCTGCGACCTTCCCGGCGCCGGTGCTGACTCCGGTTGAGTTTGAGGTGGTGGTTGGTGAGCGTAGATGGGAAGATCTGGTTTTTGATGAGATCTCGTGATCGGTGGGAGTTGCTTTTTCGAAAAATCTGTAATGGTCAGTTGGATGCGAGAACACACGCGAAAGACGTGAAGACCGAGATTAACAACACTCTGTCGCAAAGAACAAGCGCGGTGCAAGATTTATGGTCAGGGTGGTGAGGGGTTGGTGGTGCCATGTACGGGTGTATTGTTTTATATAATTTCTGATAAAATATTACGTAAGCTTGATGTAGGATATGTTCTGACGTGCGTCCACATGGAGCGCAAGGAACTCCGACACGACCGGCAGGCATACAGTAGCGCTATTGACTGACCAGATGGTCTTCTCACCGAAGCAAACGCGGGAAGATTCTGGTCGAGAAGACGATCGCGCTCGTGGTAGAAGGGATTATCCGTAAGATATGCAAGTAGACGACAATACCTTCGCCACCCAATTGGCAAAATTGATATGGATTTTATCGTATTCAACTTTAAAATTAGTCCACGACTATTATGAAGGCGCACTATATAACCCCTAAACATGGAAAAAGATGTACAGCTGAAGTAATTTTGAAGATCATGGTATGTTCTGGTGGTGGGCACCATGTTTGATCTTTCTACAATCCTGAGCTGTTTAACTATGTGTCTGGACACGACAACGTTAGCCCGCTTGAGAGTTATCGTGCCTGCCATGTTAGCCATGACCGGTCGGGTGACCATGCCCGGAATCTCCCGATGGGCAGAAGAAGGCGGCAGCTATCACACAGTCCAGCGATTCTTCAATACGATGATTGAGTGGGAGAACGTTCACTGGTGCTTCTTTTGCCACTGCTTCTCACATATTGGTGGGCCATACCCGCAAACTTAAGGATATTAAAATTAAAGATATAAAAAAAATAATCTACACATTTTTTAGTCATAAGCCACCCAA
>DTYY01000010.1 GCA_012961645.1 Methanosarcinales archaeon
ATCGAAGATATAGAACCATGAGCGAAAGTATAGCGGCTGGCGACACGGTTCAGTACAAAGGTACCGGCACGATCGGTAAGGTGAAACGATTCGACCAGAGAGATCATGAAACATGGGCGCTTGTTGACAGCAGCGATCTGTGGTACAAGGTAGATACGCTCGAAGTTCTCGAAGGCGAGGTTGAAGCAAAGGAATGGGACAGAAAACTGACACTTGATGAACTGAAGCACGCAAACGAGCGTAGTATAGACAAAATCGGTCGTGTTCAGGAAATACTGGAAGTAGAACTGTGTGAGTGCGGCGGATGAAAAACCGCATGATCGTCGGTGTCGTCATCCACGGTCCTGAGATCATCGATTCTGGCGGCGCGGGCCGGGTGCTGGACGTGCTCTCAGAGCATTATGAGGTCACGGCGTTTCTTGGTGGAACTATGGGGCGTACCGCGGTAATCGATGCACATCTTGAAGATCGGATCGATATCAGCAGGAGGATGAGTCTGAGCGGGGCGATCAATTCATTGCCGTGGGTGGACGCTGTGGTCCTGCTGAATCGTGGAAAAACCACAGACAGCGGGATTGCGTTTGGCAGGATCGTTATGTCACGCACGAAACCCGTTCCCATCATCCAGATCGAACGCCCGATGGAAGCCGATGGTGTTGTCATCCCGTGGAATGATGCCGAGTCATGGGCTGAGCAGATCGCAGGTATGCTGGGTCTGCCCGTCATGATGCCACCGCCGGCGCAGGATGTGTCGGTGGTGTGCACCGATGGAGATCAGACACGGAGGCGTATCCATGATACTCTGCCGGGCGAGACCATCCGGATCAACGGGATCGTCGTTGGAACCGTCGTATCAGATGGCGTCGAGATCGTGACAGAGGACGGCAGGATCGTGGATATCGCCGGCGCGAGGATGAAAGAGCACGGCATCGAAAAACTCGGAAGAATCGATCCGGGCACAGCACTGGTCAGAACCGGCTCGATCCGGCGGACCGATCACGTACCAAGAATCGGCACGGCAGAGAGGAGGCGCACAAACCTATCAGTCGTGCTGATCGACCATGATGCCGAATCCACTTTCGAACTCGCAGCAGACGCTGATCTGGCAGTCACTATAGGCGATGACACGACAGCCATTGCCGGAGACATCCTATACCGGCTTGGAATCCCAATCATCGGAATCACAGACATGGATATCGACTACGTGCTCACAAATGCAGATATTTTCCCGGGATCTGTGGTTCTGCGGGTTGATCTCGGGTATGATGACATTGTAGGAGGTATGGTGCGAAATATTGTATTTGATGGGGGAGATCGGCTGAAAGCCTCCTCAATTGACTCATTGAGGGAACAGGTGATCGCTATAGCAGGGGAAAGGCTGATTGAGGTCGTTTCTTATTGATCGACCACTGGGCTCGATATATGTCAGTGTGCGATATGGGATTGCCCTGCCTGTGCAACCTCGCGTATGATATCGCTTGCGCTCAGTATTCCAACGGGTCGCTGAGATGCGCCAACGCCTTTTTCTGAGAGTATCAGCAGCCTGTGGGTGCGCCGTTCGTTCATGACCCTTGCCGCCTGCCTGAGGGTGGCATTCGGGGCAATCGCAATCAGATGTGGGGATATAACATCCTCGGCAGACAACTGTTCGGGATTTGGTTTGTCAAGCACCTTGAGCACATCCATCTCTGATATGAAACCGAGCACATCCCCGTGTTCGCCAATCACTGCCACTCCGGATAGGTGCTGGGTTGTCATCTTCTCTGCGATATCCTTGAGTAACGTCTCTGTAGATACGGTCACTACTCCGCGTGTCATCACATCGCGGATCAATTTTTCATATATTTTCATGTTCATCACCCATCATTGGTCTGCATCGAGACCGGGGTTTTCGCGGGTACACTCGCCTCAGACCATTGCATTGTTCTCGGTTCGACCGGTTACAACCAGCCACATCAATCTTACACTCTCAGTCAAGAAAAATGTATCGACCAACGGAATATATCCCAATATCACCGGCAAACGACTCTGAAAATACGATCTGATGGCTTTATGTCAAATTTTACATCTGTGAATTGCTCGCTTACCCAGATATTTGTTTTTGTGTGGAGAGACAGATCCCTTGTGGTAAACGATCCGGATTTTGCCATAGCCATGCAAGGAATCAGTTGATCTGCCAGATAAACATCCACCGAAGCTCCAGAGTCAAGTTCTCTGATGATATTGTCCGCTGCATCGAATCCGACCACCTCTGCCGGCTTTCCTCGCTCTCCAAGCGCAGACCCGCCAACATGACCGCACCATAGCGTAATTCCGCTGCCTGTTGATGCAACACCCTTATGCGCCGCCGTGATATCAGTATCGATCACAGCATCGTACCCGCGATCCTGCAGTCTGGAAATAGCAGCATTACGCTGCCTTCTTGCGACATGTTCAGGAAGCCTTGATGAGTGCGAACAACCATAAACCATATCGACAGTTTCTCTGTAGAAATCGACCCCAGCAATCCTGGATGGCTCGATCACAGCCCTGACACGCCCGCCCCCACGCGGGTAATAGCCCCGCTTCAGGATATCGATACTCACATCACAACCCATCAGAGCGAGCGCGGGCAGCAGGACGTGGCGCAGGTGGTCGATCGGCGGGCTCCACCTCACATCGGTGCCGCCTGTGATGTCAAGGACGACTTTGCCTGGAGCATGTAGCGCAACAGGGATCAGGCACTGGAGAAGGAGCGAGATACTACCTGCTGTGCCGATGTCCATACGATATGTCCCACCGCTGATCTCGCCAGGGATGAATGTCAGTTCTGTAGACCCGATCATAGCGCCTGTTGTATCGGCACCTGCAAGTTCTGTCATCGCTCTGACTGCGGTCAGGTGCTGAGCCGAAAGCCCTGGTTTTGGGCGTTTGCTGCGGATACCGACAATCTTGACAGGCATCTTCGTGATCGCAGCCATGGCAACCGATGTGCGCAGGATCTGTCCGCCGCCCTCACCAAACGTGCCGTCGATGGTTAGCATGGGACAATAGTCTGGTGTGCTGATTGATATATGGAACGGTTCGACAAGCATCAATCCATGCGACATGGCAGACCCGATATATTTAAAGCAAAAGCACGACCATAAACAAATGGGTGATTCTGATTGAAGGCGGTTATTCTTGCAGCCGGCGAGGGAATGCGGTGCAGACCACTGACGCTTACAAGATCAAAGGTGATGCTCCTGATCGCGAACAGACCGATGATCGAATATGTGGTGCGTGCGCTCGCAGAGAGTGGCATCAAAGACATTCTCATGGTTGTGGGGTATGCAAAAGAGCGCATCATGAATTATTTTGGAAATGGAAAGGATTTTGGTGTGCATATTGAATATACGGAGCAAAAACATCAGCTCGGCACGGCTCACGCCATAAAACAGGCAAAGGGCTCTGTAGGAGGCGAGTTTCTCGTGCTGAATGGAGATAATCTTGTCAGCGCAGATACGATTGCGGATATCATGAAGGGACACACCGGAGGCACATCGATCCTGACAACGTCCAGAATGGATACATCAGGGTATGCGCTGGTGGTTGAGAGCGGGGGATTGGTTGAGAAGATCGTTGAGGAGCAGACGCTTAAGCATGTCCACAATATCAACACAGGGATCTATATCTTTGATCGGACGATCTTTGATGCGATCGAGGAGACTCTGCAGGCAGGTTTCGGCGAATTCGGGATCACCGACTCAATACAGAGGATGATTGATGCAGGCTACAGGGTACACGCGTACCGGACAGACCATACATGGACCGATGTGATCCATTCATGGGACCTGCTTGGCGTGAATGCGATGATCCTTGAAGGGGTTCCTGATTCGGTGCATGGGCTGGAAGAGAGCAGAATCAGGGATCGTGTGGCGTTGGGCAGGGATTCGGTGATCGAAGAGAACTCTTATGTCAAGGGTCCTGCCATGATCGGGAGAAACTGCAGCATCGGTCCGAATGTGGTCATCGCCCCGTCAACGAGCATCGGCGACAATGTCACGATCGAACCGTTCACCTATATCAGAAACAGCGTGATCTTCGATGACGTGCATATCGGTTCGCACAGCACCATAAAGAATACCATCATCGGAGAGAACAATGTCATTGGCAGCCATTTCGTTGTAGAGAGCAGAAAAGATCTGGCAGTGGAACTGGACAGGAAACTGTACCATGCAGACGAACTCGGTACTGTGATCGGGGACGGGAGCACCATCGGATGTGGTGTCTCGGTGACCGCAGGTGCGCTGATCGGGACCGAATGCAGGATCGGGGGCGGCACCGTTATAAGAAGAGAGATACCGAGTCATGCGCTGGTGGTATAGATGTGCGGCACAATTTTTTCTCCGAAAAAATTGAAAATTGTCCGGCATTCCGCTAAGCTCCAGCCAGACTATCAGGGCATGATGGTGATCTGATATGTGCGGTATTGTTGGGTATCTGGGCGCATCTGAAGCCGTTCCTGTTCTCTTTGACCTCCTAAGGCGGCTTGAGTATCGCGGGTATGATTCTGCCGGCATCACCATCCTGAACGGGATCATCCTAACCTCCAAAGCAGAGGGGCGAGTTGATGATCTGGCATCTATCACCCCTGAGATCAGGGGCTGTACCGGTATCGGTCACACCCGGTGGGCAACGCACGGAAGACCGTCACCAGAGAATGCACATCCACACTGCGACTGCAAGGATACCATTGCTGTTGTCCACAACGGGATCATCGAGAACTACATAGAACTTAAAGATAAGTTAATCGATTCTGGTCACAAATTCAGATCGGAAACCGACTCAGAGGTACTTCCGCATCTGATCGAGGAATGTTATGACGGTGATCTCGAATCGTCAGTACGAAGCGCACTATCGATGGTCCGCGGATCGTATGCGATCGCGGTGGTCAGCGCTTATGCGCCTGACAGGATCGTGGTCGCACGGAGGGATAGCCCCCTCGTCGTCGGGCTTGGTAGCGACGGGTATTTTGTTGCATCAGACGTCTCTGCCATTATTAAACACACGAAAGACGTAATTTACATGGGAGACGGTGAGATCGGCGTGATAAAGAGAGATGGAGTCAATTTTACGACTCTTGGTGGAGTCTTCATTGAAAAAAATATCGATACAATAGAATGGGACACTGAAGCTGCAGAAAAAAGTGGTTATGAGCATTTCATGTTAAAAGAGATATTCGAACAGCCAGCCGTCATCAGGGAGACGTTTTCTGGGCGAATATCATCAGACGGGATCGATCTCGATGCAGCGCTGCCGAATGTGAGGAGGATCGTCATCACAGCATGTGGAACCTCGTACCATGCCGGACTATTCGGAAGGTATGCAATCGAGCGGTTTGCCCGCATCCCTGTCGATGTCGAGATCGCGTCCGAGTTCAGATACACCGATCCGATCATCGATTGTGGTGACCTCGTGATAGCGATCACACAGTCGGGAGAGACCGCTGACACACTTGCAGCGATCAGAGAAGCCGGATCAAGAGGCAGCCAGAAACTCGGCATCGTCAATGTGCTTGGCAGCAGCATAACAAGGGAGTGCCCGTGCATACACACGAGAGCCGGACCCGAGATCGGAGTTGCTGCCACCAAATCATTCACATCGCAGCTTGCCGTGCTGCTGATGATGGCAGTCCGACTTGGCAGAGAGAGGCGAATGCTCTCGACGGCGGGGATGAATGATTTTATCTATGAACTGAGGCAGGTGAGCGGCAATATCCAGCGCGTGCTAAACGATGCACCCAGGACCCGAGAGTGTGCAGAATTGTTCGCTGGTGCAGACCAGTTCCTGTTCATGGGCAGGGGCGC
Source organism: Methanosarcinales archaeon (assembly GCA_012961645.1). GTDB lineage: Archaea > Halobacteriota > Methanosarcinia > Methanosarcinales > Methanogasteraceae > Methanogaster_D. The sequence goes on from DTYY01000010.1 coordinate 5,829, forward strand.
AAACTACCCAGTCGCCCTCGAAGGCGCGCTGAAATTAAAGGAGATCTCCTACATCCCTGCAGAGGGGTTTGCAGCGGGCGAACTCAAACACGGTCCGCTTGCCCTGATCTATGACGGGGTTCCTGTGGTTGCGATTGCCACAAAGGATGATGTGCATGAGAAGATGCTTGGTAACATCAAGGAAGTGACGGCGAGGGGCGCCACCGTCATCGGCATCGCAAACGAGAGCGACACCGAGATCGATAAATATGTGGATC
>DTYY01000011.1 GCA_012961645.1 Methanosarcinales archaeon
AATCTGCCATGCTCTTTGCAAGAACCGAAGGGTACGTGATCGCACCCGAGACATCACACTGCCTGCATGCCGTGGTCGGGGAGGCGCTGCGGTGCAGACAGACTGGTGAGGAAAAGACACTCTTCTTCTGCGGGAGCGGGCACGGGGGCTTCGATCTTGCGGCTTATGACGATTATCTCACAGGAAAGATGGTAAATCCGGGAGAACCCGACGAGGTTATTCGTCAATCGATCTCGAGATTGCCAGAGGTATAATATAGAGGTGTGACACAATGGGAAAGACCGGAAGTATTGAATGGGTGAAGATTAAGGGACGGAAAGGAAAAGTTCGGCTGGTAGAGCATAACAAGGTGAAACACAAGCGACCAGGACCTGCTCAGCGCTACCTATCATCTGGTGCAAGGCGAAGGCGGATAAAAAGATCCGATAAAGCTGTTGCCAGGTAGATAAGACGCTGCCCTTGTATGCACATACGAATAATCCTGAACGAACCACTGTATGCGGGTAACGTCGGCTCTATTGCCCGCGTTATCAAGAATTTCGGATATCGTGACCTTGTACTGGTTGGTCCGTGCCCTATAGGCGATGAGGCGCGGATGATGGCTCAGCACGCTTATGATCTACTGGAGGGTGCGAAGGTCTTTGAAACACTCGGGGAAGCTATCGAAGGTTCCAATCTCATCATCGGGACGACAGGAACGCGTGGAGAGACTGCTGGAAGGCATATCAGGATGCCGATGTATACGCCGGAGAAGGTCCGTGAGAAGTTAAGCGGTACCAAAGGCGAGGCTTCTATTGCTTCCATCATATTTGGGCGGGAGGATCGTGGGCTTACGAATGAAGAACTCATGATGTGCGACATGCTGATGAGCATCCCGACAGCCGAGCAGTATCCGGTCATGAATCTCTCGCATGCGGTCGCAGTTGTGCTGTACGAGTTATCAGACCTCGAGACCGGGGATATTCTGCTTGCAGATCGGTATGACCTCGACCTGCTGTACGAGCATCTCGAGAGCGTGCTCTGCGATCTTGGGTATCCGGTGCACAAGAAGCACAAGACGACACTGATGCTCAGGCGAATATTCGGGCGGGCTGAACTGACCGCAAGAGAGGTGTACACGCTACGCGGGATTCTCAGGCTGATCGATTACCGCTTGCGGAGAGGGTAGCCGTTATAGTGATTTTCACTTCTGCGGGCTGACCGGCAGAGGTTTTACCCGTTCTGCCTCTTTATCGCTTTCATATATGTGCAGCGAGTCGGCATAATCGATCAATCGAACGATCCGGCACTGGTTCGGGTGGATCACTTCACGGTTCAGCATGTCGATGATCGCGACGATATTCGCCTGCCACGCCGTATATAGATCACGAGATCGCCATGTCAGATGAACGTCCACGCCACCATCCCCGAGATACCTTACTTGGACGCGCTGCAGGCACGGCGGTGACGCGCTCCCGAGATCTATTTTGGGCTGCCATGTGATCGCCTGATCCCTGTTCGACGTGATCCCTGCTTCCTTCTGGAGTGCAAGACACTTGCGCAGACATCTGATCTGGTCGAGGTCTTCATACATCGCGAGCCGCTCGAAATAAAGGTAAGAGAACTGCTCCTGTTCAGGCTTTTTGACATACTCTGACAGATATTCTCGTGTAAATTCATAGCAGTAGTGATCGACGTGCTGAAACGGAAACTGTGGGTGCAGTTCATGGCTCTCGATCTGCTTAATCGCATCGCCGGTGAGTTCAAAGAGTACGCACGCATCCCTGATCGGCTTTGGCTCGGACGGATCCCCGATCGTCATCCGCTTTCCATCGCGCAGCACATGCCGCACCGCTCGCGCCCACGCGTTGTGGAAATTGGTCTCCGATATCAGTATCGTCGGTGGTAGTTTCATCTCTGCAACAACCATCTTGTGCCGGATCGGATTTATGGCTTTCTGAAGTTGTATTGATCACAAGGCAGTAACAATGATCGCACCGTTTTTACCCGTAATTTATCGAAAAACTGCGTTTTGTGTATCGTTTTGGATTCAGAACTTACATGAGTGTGGAGATCCAGAAAAACCCATCATCTACTTGGACACGCCCAAACCTTCCGCGTACCTCACGGGCAGTCTCCAGAAACTTTCTCATAGATGAAATCGGGGCATACCACGGTACTTGGAGGTCGTAATGGTTGGTGGGTCCGATTGTATAAATAAATCCCTGAAATAGCATGATATAATGTTTATATAACACATCGTGCCACATGCAGCAGAAAAACAGCGTGCGTCACGGTGGTTCGTGGCTGCCGGTTGCCATTCTCCAGTTGAAATGAAGGGGTCGATTCCACACCCCCTTGGTCACCTCTCTTGCCAGAAAGTACCAGGAAAGCACCCAAAGTGTGAAAATCAATTTTAGCTCTGGCTAAGCATTGTATGTTCCAAATCGGATAATTTGAACCCAAAAAATTCGTTTTCTTTAGGTGGACCCTTCTCATACTACATGAATGTCATTTTATCGCCGCATTTTTGGGATTTTGGTGCCTATTTGTTCGGATTTTTGAGAAAATCATTAAATGTCGCCTATTTTAAACAACTCTCTGTAAGTACCTGGAGTATCTTACTCTGGTTCTACGGCTGTATGCGCCGTAATACCGTGCCTTCGGCGCTGCTTCGCAGTATCATTTTAAAATTCCTATCAGGTATGTGCTG
>DTYY01000012.1 GCA_012961645.1 Methanosarcinales archaeon
CTCGGGTAGCCGTCAAGGATGCACCCTTCTGCACAGTCCGCTTGCGAGAGCCTATCCCTGATCATCTCGATCAACACCGAATCAGGGACGAGTTCGCCCCTGTTCATATATTCTGCGGCGCGGTTTCCAAGCTCCGTGCCAATCGCCCTCCGCAGGAGGTCACCTGTTGAGATGTGCGGGATCTTAAGTTTCTCTGACAACACCGCTGCTTGCGTTCCTTTTCCAGAACCAGGAGGTCCGAGGAGTATGATGTTCATCATGTCCCACCGAAGAACGAGCGCATCATCGGATGCATCTCCATCAACTGCTCTGATGCGAGGTCCTCGTACAATCGGTACACGATGCTCACAGTCAGCAGAAGCCCTGTGCCGCCAGCCTGACCGACCGTCCCGAGCAGCGATGCAAAGAGTGTGAGCGCACCTATGAACGCGCCACCAATGATCGTGACCTTTGGAACATACCGTTCCATGACCCGCTCGATGCTCTGTGGGCTTCGCCTGAACCCTGGAATCTGCATCCCTGACCTGTGTATGTTCTGGGCAACGCTCTTTGCACCCATGCCTGTTGTCTCGATCCAGAAGAGAGCAAAGATGATGCCGCCTCCGATGAGCATCACGGCATCACATAAGACATGGAGCACGATCTGCCAGACCTCGAGCGTGATCCCCATACTTGCGTATTCTGTCACCACAAGCGATGGAATCCAGTCGTACGGGCTGTGAATCGGTGCAATATAGTACATTAAACCGCCAAGCGGCGTGGTTCCGGTCTCTCCGCCAAACTCCCCGAGTATCGTGATTCCGTGGTTGGATAGCATAATTCCGATCATCTGGAGGTTTGCCTGCAGTGCCCTGACAAGAATCATCGGAAGCACGCTTGCATAGATCAGTTTCACCGGGAATCTACCTCTTGCACCGCGAACCGCGCTGTGAGCCAGCGGAATCTCGATCCTGGTACTCTCCACGAATACAACCATCAAAAATATAACAACGGTACTGACCAGCGCAAGGAGTCCTGTGACGAGCAGTATGTTTATAAAACCTGTCGGAAGCCCAAATCCGGTCTGAACCATGTATACCCATCTCGGAATCAGACCGACCGGCAGTCCCAGCCCTGTTTCCAGCTTCCAGTTGAAGAGGCCTGTGAATATCTGCTGGGATACGCCCGCAACGATGAAAAGTCCGACGCCTGACCCGATGCCCCACTTGGATATGATCTCGTCCATAAAGAGGATCAGCGCACCGCCGATGCATATCTGGACGAGGAGGAGCAGCACGATGGCATTGAGACTGACACCGAGATCGCTGGCAACCGTGGCAGAAGGTTCGATATACCCTCCCATCACCTGCGGAAGCGCCGTGAATATGATCATTGTAAATACCAGCATCTTCTGCGTGCCCTGAAAGATCGCCTGATCACGAGGATCGGACAGATCAAGGTTGATGACCTTCGCACCGACCAGCAGTTGCAGAATGATCGATCCTGTAACGATCGGACCGATACCAAGCAGCATCAGTGTCCCGCCCTGCCCTGCAAGGAAGGCACGGTACATCGCAAACATGTCGGTGGACTCAGGCGACATGCCAAAGAGCGGGACGTTGGAAAGCGCTAGATACAGTACAAGAACGCCGACAGTCCATAATAGCTTCTTCTTGAGATGTACGTGCCCCTCAGGGCTTGCAACGGCTGGAAGTCTGACAAGAATCGGCTCAACCGCTTCTTTGAAACTCATTAAAACACCATCTGCACGATCATTCAGAAGGTATGACCGCTGTGCCGCCTGCGCTCTCGATCTTTGCGATAGCGGTGGCGGAAAACGCCGGTGCAGTGATCATCATGGACTGATTCACCTTGCCAGTGCCGAGAATCTTGTTGATACCGAGTCGGACGGCATCGATATGTACCACACCATCCTTCTGCTCAGCGACCCCCGTTCGCAGCAATTCAGGCACCCTGCCGTCAATTTCACCGATATTAACGGTATTTGTACCGGAAATAACTTTTTGCGGTCGTGTGAACCCGTGTTTTCCATAAGTATACCCGCGCAGAAACGCTCGCACGGCATGATGTTTACATGCGCCGCATTTACCGCGTCCGCCACGATTGCCTGCGCCTCGTCTGTTCTTATGTGTACCTCCGCCACAGGTACGCGATCCTCGAAATTTCTTTATGTTCATCCGTATGCAGCCTCTATGATTTTTTAGATTTCGCATTTTACATTAGCTTATGTTCATAACGGATTCCTACGGATATAAAGGTTATTATACCAGTAGATCAACGATTGGTCATGTACGATTGCGGATTATGCACGGCATGGCGACAAAACAAGCATACTTAAATATAAAGAGATATAAGTAGTAATCAACAACATCAGAGGGATGGAAATGGCAAGGATATTCGCAAAAAATCTGTCGAAGAAGAATGTCATGAGCAGCGATGGGTCTGTGATTGGGGTGCTGTACAACATTGTGATGGATGTCCGAACCGGTGAACTGATCAACCTTGTGGTGAAACCTGATCTGTCCGTGGACAAATCCAGATACCAGATGGAAGGAAATTACATATTGATCGGTTTTGACGCGGTTCGTGCAGTCAGGGATTTTATCGTTGTTGATAAGAAAGAAGCGATGGCATAAAGCTGTTATAACGCTACTAAATGTCTGCAAATACGGAGTATTCGTACGCATCTCCTGAAGAATCGTACGCAGAGACGCTGAGAACGGTTAAAAAACTGATGCTGATAACTTATGCGTTCCTTACGGCATCTTTTGTCATATTTGGCATACTTGCTGCTCTGCTGGTCTTCAGATTGCACAGCGGGAGTGTGCTCATCGTCTTTAATTTCATCGATTCTATGGGCTGGTGGATATCGGTGCTGATATTCACGCCGGTAGCAGGATATGTGGTGACTTATGCAGTTGCGCCCCATCTGATACAAAAGGCTCTATATACTGATATCGAGCTTCGAGAGGAGTCAATGGGTGTGCGCAATCAGATGATGCTGCTTGAGGAGCATGTCGATACACTCGTCTCGGTCGTGGACCGGATTCATACTGCGTCAGATATGTGCAACGAATCTGCGCGCGAGTGCGGCGTCTCTGCAAACGAGAGCAGGACAGCAACTGGAAGGCTGGAGGACGAGATTCGCGGGCTTAAGAAGGCGACTGGCAGGGCGTATGAGGTGGTCGGCTTGTTCGATGAAGCTATCGACCTGTTCGGCAAGAAAACCGCAGAGTTGAATGATGATATAGAAACGCTTGAGAAGACTCTCGATGATCTGGCAAATAATCGGGCAAAGGTGCTCGAAGAGTCGCTACAACCAATGAAGAACAGTCTCCTTGCATTGAGAAAGGAGAACGTGCAGATGCACAGAGCATCTGTGGAACGGATAAAATCGATCGAAGATGCAGACGAGGACCTGCACGAGTTCCTGCTCGAACTGATACGCGGTATCTCGTCAACTTACCGCAGCCACGAGGACAGAAAACGGGTGAGTTGATCGTTTTAATCGCTCAACCACATGATTGCATCAGCGAGATCGCCACCTGATTCTTTCAGTGCGTCGCGTGCAACCTCCTCGCTCACACCGGTCTGTTCGACTACCAGTTTCACATCCTCGTCGGGTATCACCAGCTCTTGCGTCCGTTCCTGCTCGCGGGGGGTGCCTGTCAATTGGTATGTCTTTGTACCAGCCGCCTCCATGATCGAGACCGCAGCATCATCGAAGACGATCTCAGAGTCAGCCGTCCTGATGATCACCTCCTCCACATCCTCGATCTC
>DTYY01000013.1 GCA_012961645.1 Methanosarcinales archaeon
ATGGTTATCATGTCAAAAATCGACCTTATATGACGTTTTCGGTGTAACCGGGTTTATTTGAATCTGGTTCTCATGGAATCAATCGGGATAGGCAGCAATTTGTGGAAACCTTGTCAACGAAGACATTCCAAGTTCTCATGGAATCAATCGGGGATGGGCAGTACCTCACGTCCATCATTCTTCCATCCTGGCTCAAACCTCCAGCATACCTCTTGCCAAGACATAATGCCATGATAGATGTGGACTTGCTTATATGGTATGTTCGAATGGCGTTATTTGCCTAATGACAGATGAGGAGGGTTACCGCAGCATGTCTATGCATCATGCCCCAGACCAACCACCAACATGTTTATAACTCATGTATTACATAGAAATTATCGGTTTAAGGGAGTCATATCATGATGCGAAAAAAAACCGGAATTCCAGGATTCGACGAATTGATTCAGGGGGGCCTGGTCGAGAACAGGGTGTATCTGGTGAGCGGTCCGCCGGGCAGTGGTAAAACCACATTGGGAACCCAATTTCTGACTCATGGAGCGACCAATGGAGAACTTGGGTTGTATGTGACGCTCTCTGAAAGCCCACAGAACATCGTCAGCGATATGTCCAATTACTCCCTGAACGTGCCGACGTTGATCAAACTGAAGAAGCTGTTCTTCCTGGACCTTGGTCCGACGCTCGAGTACGGATACGGGGAGGAACTGCATAGCGTAATCACCACCGCTTATGACGAGATGGCAGAGCCAGCACCCGAGACTGAGGCACCCTCACCATACATCGTGTACAAGGAGATCAATAACTTTGTGAAGCAGTACCAGATCCAGAGGGTGACGATCGATTCGGTGTCTGCGATACGATTTACGACAAAGGAGCGTTCACAGGAGGAGAAGGAACTGGGCAGGTTCATGCGGAATCTGAGGAAACTGGGTTGCACAACGATACTACTTTCAGAACTGACCGATCCAAATAAATACAGCACCGAACAGTTCGCTGCCAGTGGTGTCATCTTTATGCACAATTTCATGCGCGATGACAGCATGACCCGTGCGATACAGATCATCAAAATGCGCGGTACCGAGCATGATTGTGACATGAGAAAGATCAGGTTCAACAAGCAGGGGTTGGAGGTTCTGGATCGTATAAAGTGATTAATAATGCTCTTCAAAAAGAAAAGAGGTCTCAAACCCATAAGCGAGTCACTGCGGAAGAAACTCCTCGATGAGATGTACAAACTCGGTTATGATGTTGGATATCACCACCATTCCGAGATTGGTTGGGTTGTTGAAGCGTATAACAAACCAATCGCAAGCGCAGCCGAGTACGGCATCGAGGATCTACTCAAAGAGCAGTATCTAAAGGGTAAGGCAGACGGCACAGAGCGCAAGAGACATGAATCGCTTGCACCAACTAAGGTAACGGTTACGGAACCATCGCCGCTGCCAAAGGTGGAACGGCTGCCCCCGGCGTACCGTATGGTTGCCAAGCCAGCCGCAACCGAGGCGCCGAGAAGCATCGAACAACCGCAGATGGTCGATAGACCGAAGGCATTGGATGGTTTTGCTCCTGTCAGACCCGAATAGAGGAGGTCACAGATTATGTGCGAACTTACGGTGATCACACCCGACAGAACGATTCTTGCAGAGGATGTGGTCTATATCAGGGTGGACGATGGTTACATCGAACTACGCAGTATTCTTGGCGATGTTACGACCGTGCAGGGAAGGATCGCCGAGATCGATATAACAAATGAATTAGCAATAATACAAACAGAGGGATAATAATATGTCTGTGAAAGTTGTGATCAATGGATATGGCACGATCGGGAAGCGTGTGGCAGATGCCGTCGCTGTTCAGCCAGATATGGAGATCGCAGGCGTTGCAAAGACGCGCCCGAATTTTGAGGCACGGATGGCGATTGATAAAGGATTTCCGCTCTATGTGCTCGCTGGCAGAGAATCCGATTTTAAGAATGCAGGCATGGAGATCAGTGGCACCGTCGAGGATATGCTTAAAGCAGGAGACGTTGTTGTGGACTGCCCCCCGGGCAATGTCGGCGCCGAAAACAAGCCAATGTACGATACCGCTGGCATAAAGGCGATCTGGCAGGGTGGTGAAGACCACGAACTCGCAGGGATCTCATTTAATGCACACTCAAATTATGACGAGGCGTTCGGATGTGATTATGCAAGGGTGGTCTCCTGCAACACAACAGGGCTTTCCAGAATCATCTCTACGCTCGATGCGGCTTTTGGCGTCGAGAAGGTGCGCGCAACACTCTGCAGGCGGGCGGCTGACCCCGGAGACGTCAAGAGAGGTCCGATCAACGCGATCATACCCGAACTGAAGATGCCGTCCCACCATGGACCCGATGTGACCACTGTGCTTGCGCACATCGACATCGACACCGTTGCGATCAAGGTTCCAACGACACTCATGCATCTGCACATCGTGAACATGGTGCTCAAACAGGATTGCACATCAAGCGATGTGATCGAGGTGCTGGGCGAGAACTCGAGGGTCAGGTTCGTCGGAGAGGGTATCACCTCCACCGCCGAGATTATGGAGCTGGCACGCGATATGAACCGCCCGCGCAGCGATATGTGGGAAAATTGCGTTTGGGAGGACTCGATCAATGTTTCGGAGAGAGAATTATATCTGTTCCAGGCAATACACCAGGAATCCGACGTAATCCCTGAAAACATCGATTGTATCAGGTCGATGACGGAAAACGAGCGCGATGGCGCCAGATCGATCAAGAAGACGAACAAGGCGATGGGATTGTAGAGGGGCTCTTAACAAGCAAAATCGTTAAATCTCCAGAGCATGACCATGATTGGATGAAGATCGTAACCATCGGTGCAGGCGAGGTCGGATACTCGATCGCAAAAGCACTGTACGCGAATAACGATGTCATTCTCATAGATAAGCAAGAGGAAGCCTGCGAACGGGCGAACGATCTCGATGTGCAGGTTCTGCAGGGCAACGGTGCAAACGTCGATATCCTGAAGCGCGCTTTTCCGGCGGATCTACTGGTTGCAGTCACAGGCAACGATGAGATCAATATCGTCGCCTGCATAGCGGCAAAGTTGCTGTCCAAAGGCGCGAAGGAGTGCATGACGATTGCCAGAGTCTCGAATCCGGATTACATCGACAAGCCGATCACCAATCGGAAGCAGATCGGCATCGATTATATGATCTGTCCTGAACTGACGCTTGCATCAGAGGTTACTGGAATTATATCGATGCCGTCTGCCGTCGGTATGGACGCGTTTGCCGACGGCAGGGTCGAGATGATCGAGTTTAAGGTGAGACCGGGTACGATGCTCGATGGAATATCACTTGCGGATGCCGATATTCCTGATTGCTGCGTCATCACTGCACTGATCCGGGGGAAAGACGTGATCATCCCGCACGGCGGCGATGTCATGCGTGAAGGAGATCATGTGATCGTGATCGGCAGGTCAGAGTCGATAGATGAGATCGGAGAGATGTTTGGCGACACGCCGAACATGCACAACAGGGTCATGATCATCGGCGCGGGAATCGTTGGATTCTACATCGCAAATCTGCTTGCAGAGTATGGCGACACCGATCTCAAGATCATCGAGGCAGATGAACAGCGGTGCGTGGAGATCGCGGATGCGCTGCCTGGTGCGCTGGTGCTTCACGGCGACGGTACCGATGAGACGATGCTTCGGTCTGAGGGTGCCGGTGAGATGAATGTGGTCATCGCAGCAACCGATAGCGATGAAAAGAATCTCCTCTGTCTGCTGCTCGCAAAACAGATGGGTGCCAGAAAGGTCATCGCCAAGGTCGATCGGTCAGAGTATATGCAGTTGTTTGAGCGGGTCGGCATTGATGCGGCACTATCTCCGAAATACGCAACCATCAACAGTGTCCTGCGCGTCACCATGGGTGCGGGGATCGAATCGCTCACCGCTATCGAGGAAGAGCAAGCCGAGCTCGTTGAACTGGTCGCATCGCCTGGTGCAAAGATAACAAAGAAGACCCTTGACAGGATCAAATTCCCGAAAGGCGCCATCATCGGCATGATCGTGCGAAAGAGTGAGGTGATCGTGCCAAGAGGCACGCACCAGATTCAGGCAGGCGACAGGGTGGTGATCTTCGCGCTGGCTTCGGCGCTGGCAAAGGTGAAGAAGCTGTTCGGATGATTGTTCATCCCTGCATCACATACTCAAACATCGACTCAAAGCTCCATACATAAGGTGGTGGGCTTGAGTGGTCAAGCCTCACACACCGGGTGTCTGGTTATCGCCACATACTCTCTCATTTTCCCGCAATCCTGTAAGTGATGCGATCAATATGGATCCTGGAAATGTGAGCGAAGAAACCATCTGATACCTGTGGTGGCTCACTCGGTACGATTTCTGGTTCCTATCGGTGGTAAGATCGAAGTAGCATCAGGCGTTTCACGAAGGATCCGGATAAATCGGGTTATGGAAAGATGACCTGCGCAGAAGCTTGTGGGAGGGTATCCCGCGTTCTGGTCTGGTAAGATTTAAGTAAGGAGAGGATCAAACTAAAATAATGTATCTCATCATAATGATGATGAGATGTTTACCGGGTGGGGCTCGCCAACCATGCAACCGAGTGCACGATAAAAACAGCGCGAGTAAAACCCGAAAAAATTGGGTAATGGGGGTAAGGAGAGAAGTGAACAAAGATATATTAACATACATCACTGCTACACTGATTGTATTTGCTCTAACCTGCACGGTTTCGGCGAATTCGGATGATGAATCGATATTGCAGGATGAAACTGATGTTATAGCTGCCATACAGGAGGCAATAGAAACAAACGGTGGCTGCTGGACTGCCGGACCGACATCGGTCTCCAATTATTCGGTAGACTGGAAGAAAGCACTCTGCGGCGCAAAGGTCGGTCCGCTTCCATTTGGTGCCGTCGTGGTACAGCAACCGGCGGGCAATGGCGTGTCGTCAGGCGCATTCGACTGGCGTGACAAGGATGGTGAGAACTGGGTAACGCCGGTCAGGAGTCAGGGATCTTGCGGCAGTTGCTGGGCATTTTCTGCAATCGGCGCTGTGGAATCAGCAGTCCTGATCTATACCAACAATCCTGACATGAACATCGATCTGTCAGAGCAGCATCTTGTGTCGGATTGTTGCAGCGCCGGAAGTTGCAGTGGTGGATGGCCCGACTGGGCTCTTGACTATGTCAGAGATACAGGGGTGCCTGACGAAAGTTGTTTCCCGTATACCGCAAGCAGTAGCAGTTGCGACCCGTGTTCTGGCTGGACCGAACGGGTATGGAATATCAAAGACCATGTGTATGTCAAATCCACAACAGATGATTTCAAATGGGCGCTGCAGGAATATGGACCGATATCTGTTGTACTGACGGTGCCTGATGACTGGTACTATTACACTGGTGGGGTCTATACGCCGGTATGGTCGTCCGATGACGGTGTGGGCTGGGCGAACCATGCAGTACTTCTGGTTGGCTGGAACGATTATGATGGTTGCTGGATCGTCAAGAACAGCTGGGGTACAGGCTGGGGCGAGAGCGGTTATGCACGGGTGAAATACGGAGACCTGGAGACTTATAACTATGCTTATGCGGTGACTGGCGTAGTCACCGGAAACAAACCCCCCGAAGCGTCCGCATCGGCAACTCCGTTAAATGGAGATGCACCACTTGAGGTGGCGTTCGCAGGCTCGGGAACTGACAGCGACGGAACGATCGCATCATACCACTGGGGCTTTGGTGACGGAAATAGTTCTGAATCTCAGAGTCCGTCCCATCGTTACACGATCCCTGAAACGTACACGGCAACACTCACCGTGACCGACAACGAAGGCGCCATCGGGACAGACATTGTGGTGATCGAGGTCACAATCGGAAGCATGAACCAGCCTCCGACAGCATCGGCATCAGCGACCCCGGCAAGCGGTGAAGTACCACTTGAGGTGGCGTTTGCAGGCTCAGGAAATGACAGCGACGGAACGATCGTATCGTACCACTGGGACTTTGGCGACGAAAAGAGTTCTAAATCCCA
>DTYY01000014.1 GCA_012961645.1 Methanosarcinales archaeon
AACCACATACAGGACAGGATTCTTTCAGTGTGTACTTGTTGCACTGAGTACATTTGAGAATCTTCGATTTCATAACCTTTTCTGGGCGGTATGCAGTCTATGCCTTTGCAGGCTCTTCGTGTCTGTGAAATGTGCCGGTTCCATTGCAGCGCTGTATCTCATCTATCGCACGCTCTGCAGCGCTTTTCAGCACTCTCTCTGCCAGTTTATAGTCGGGTGCGGTGACCTGCAGGCGATATCTCGGGGCACCTACATAGCGGATAGTGAGTGTGACACCGTCCACCTCCTCGACCGCAGCTGCTGCAAGAGATGTTTTGATCCGATCCACGCCATCGGGCTCAGGACACATCAGATCCACAAAACCGGTGATATTGACAAAAGGAACCTTCACATTCTCTTTTGCAACCCTGGCAATCTGATCTACATACTTCTTCGCAATGCCGGCATCATCCAGCACTGAGGCGCCAGAGATCGCGACCTCTTCAAAAGCGTTGTACAGACCGCCGAACGAATCGATCAGCTTGTTTGCGATCTGCTTCCTTTTATCATCATCCTCGATCGCGAAGTTGAGCCACTTCTCTGCACGGAGTTCGCTCTTCCATTCCTGAATCTTCTCCCTCCGCTGATGCTCGTTCACATCCTTGTACGACATATCGATGTGACCGCGCTGCGGATTCACGGCAAGCACCTTGCAGACGATCTTCTGCCCTTCGCGCACATAATCCCTGATGTACTTCACCCACCCGGCAGCCACCTCAGAGATGTGAATCATGCCCTCTTTTTCACCGTATTCGTCAAGTTCTGCAAATACGCCAAAATCCATCACCCTCGTGACGGTGCACACGACCAGATCACCTGGTTTTGGCCAATCTCGCATAATCATCACTCCAGAACTTCGAGGATCGGGGTCAGTATCCGGGCTCTGCCGCCCCTCGACTCTGTAAGTGTCCGCCCGCAGATGATGCAGGTCACAGGAGTGCTTGCACTTCCGAAGATGACCTGCTCGTTTTCGCAGTCGGCGCACTTGACCCGCAGAAACCTGCTCTTCGGCTTGGGTGTCATCTCTCCACTGCTCTTCGCCATACCTATCCCACCAGTTCGAATTTGGATGCTCTGAAACACTTTCTCACATGCACCTTGCTGCATTCGCTGCATCGGTACCGGAGGTGAACCCGTTTTGTCGGTTTGTCGCCACCCGGGACTTTTGAGAACTTTCCACTGTTCCCGATACCACTCTGCCGCTTCTTCTGCCGCACGATTCTGGTCATGGATGATGCTCTTGCGGGTTTTACCCGTTCTACCATGTGTGTGGTGTGCTTGTTGCAGTACGGACAGTGTGTTCGAAATTGTGCTGGCATTTTCATTGACGTTTTCACCTGTGATCAGACTTATTCTGTGGGATTATAAGGGTATCTCTGTTTCAGGCGCCTCCTTACAATACCCGGGCAACCATCAAAACGTTTATCCATCGTCGCAAAGACGCGATGATGGATGAAGATCGGCGTCATTGCGATACAGGGAAACGTGGCAGAACATAACGACGCGCTCAAACGCACGCTTGATGAGCGTAGCGAACCTGGCGAGATCGTTCTGATCAGACATAGCGGGCTTGTTCCAGACTGCGATGCCATCGTGCTGCCCGGCGGGGAGAGCACCACGCTCGCGCGGCTCATCTGGAAGGAAGGCATCGCCACCGAGATCAGGGATGCGGCTATGTCAGGTGTTCCGGTGCTTGGCACCTGTGCGGGGCTTGTGCTGCTTGCAAAACACGGCGACGGGGGGGTAGCACGGACAAAACAGCGTTTGCTCGGCATAATGGATATCGAGATCAAGAGGAACGCGTTTGGGAGACAGTACGACTCATTCGAAGCATCCATCGATATTTCAGGTATCGGGGAGGCATTCCCCGCGGTCTTCATCCGTGCGCCCGCAATCGTGCGATGTGGCAGTGAGGTCTCTGCGCTTGCACGGATCGGAGATTATGTGGTTGCCGCGCAGCAGGGTGGTGTGCTTGCGCTCGCATTTCATCCCGAGATGGTGCCTGATACACGGGTGCACCAGTATTTTATGGGAATGATTTAATATTAGATCTGCTCGAAGTTCTACCGGCACAGAATTGTGGATCTGCGCAGTGCAGAGCGTTAGCGGAATACGAAAACATGGTTGTACTGGCTCTGTGCTCAAGTGCAGGGGTTTGATGACTGCGAAACAATACCCCCATCTTTACAAACATTTGAGATCCATTCTCGACCACAAAACTTCTATAATGTGATTAAGAAACTTGCTAATTAGGGGTGATATGTATGCCTGAATGTAGATATTGTGGGAAGTGGTTTAGAAGCAATAAGGGATTAAAGCAGCATATAACAAAGATGCATACGGATAAAACGATTTTTGGTGATAGGTATATCGACCCATCGACTATTGACCCACTTGGTGCAATGAAAGAAAGAGAAAAGCGCAGGAAAAGAGGAAAGGGGAAGGGAATACTCGATTTATTATAGCTATGGCAAGGCGAAGAATGGACGATGAGCTTGGTTTAGAGGATTTGCCTGAATCTATACAGCTAATCATCATATTAATTTTTTTTGGCATCATAATTTGGGGCATCAAAGATATAGAACCATTTAAGAGTACGATTCAATCAATTATTGATACGGTGGTTTTTATCGGAAAAATCATTCTTGCCACCGTTATTATAGGGATAATTTGTTATATTATTTATAAAATATACGTTTGGCGAAAAAATTTGAAAATAGAAAGAGAGATGGAATTAAAAGGGTATGATAAGTATATCGACGCCAGAGGCCACGCTGTTTGGGGACCACCAGAGGAGGCTGAAAAGCACAATTATTTCACAGAAATAGTTAGAGCTATTGAGGAGTTTAGATCACCCAAAAAATATGAAAAAGAGGTGAGATATCAAGACACGCTTTTTGCTTGGTTAAAATCTAGATTCCCAGATACTAAAATGGAAGTTCAAAGAGGCTCGTCACGTCCAGATATTGTCATAGGTGATGTTGCTATT
This sequence comes from Methanosarcinales archaeon, assembly GCA_012961645.1. Classification (GTDB taxonomy): domain Archaea; phylum Halobacteriota; class Methanosarcinia; order Methanosarcinales; family Methanogasteraceae; genus Methanogaster_D. The sequence goes on from DTYY01000014.1 coordinate 3,029, forward strand.
GAGTTGAAGGGTCCAACTAATCATAGGGACCTGGATAGTATACCCAGTAAACTTATGAGATATCCACAGCACTTTGAACGTGTCATTGTGGTTCTCTTCGATGTAAATGTAAACCCACGGTACTATAAAGAATGGTACACGGGTCTTTCGAAAAAACATCCTGAAGTTGTTGTCATAAGAAACGATGATCATTAAGTCATGATTTAAGCATTGGTACTTGGTCTTTTGGATCAACCACGGATTGCGCGCTGATGAACACTGTTGGGATCGATGCCGGTGTTTGCAGAACAAAATCATGTAGCATTGTCTCCGAATATTTTGATTAAAACGCCACCGAAGGTTCAGGAATGAACCTGGGGTGAAATCATACCCAAGGCAGGCACGCCCGGGGTCTCAAGATGTGCACAAGACTTATATACCAACGCATAGAGCACACAACCGAATTATCCGTATCGGAGAACAATGTTATGAAACTACCTGTGATCGAGCTACCCGATGTTCAGGCAAGCCGTCCATCGATACCGATCAACCTCACGCGTGTCGGTGTTACCGATGTCAAGAAACTGATCGAGATTGCACGCAAGGGCAAGCGCCCGATTGTGCTTATCGCAAGGTTCAACATCTTTGTGGACCTGCCTTACGACCGCAAGGGCGCGAATCTTTCGAGAAACTTTGAGACGATCGATGAGGTTCTGGAGGAAGCGGTCGATGCGCCGGTGTACGAGATAGAGGAACTGTGCGGTGTGGTTGCACGCCGCTTGCTCACCAAGCATGAATATGCTTCTCGCGCTGAGGTGCAGATGAGCAGCGAATATGTGGTCAAGCGGGAGACGCCGGTGACGCAGATGCGCTGTCAGGGTGTGGCTGACATCTTTGCAGAGGCGGTAGCCACGCGATCGGATGGAACCATCCTGGTCAGGAAACTGGTCGGCGCGGAGGTTCTTGGAATGACTGCGTGTCCGTGTGCGCAGGAGATCATGCGGGACCGTGCCAGGAAGGAGTTGTTCGACCTCGGCATACCTGAAGCCGCTGTTGCACAGTTTCTGAGCAGGGTGCCTATGGCGACCCACAACCAGCGCGGGCGTGGAACCATCTCCATCGAGGTGCACGACAGATATGATGTCTCACTCGAGAAACTGATCGATCTCATTGAGAACTCGATGAGTTCTACGATATTTGAACTGCTCAAGCGATCTGACGAGGCGTCGGTGGTCGATATAGCACATCGAAATCCAAGATTTGTAGAGGATTGTGTCCGCGCGATGGCGCGTTCGATCGTGGAACGATTCTCGCACCTTCCTGATGATTCTCTGATCTCGATCAAGCAGATCAATGAGGAGAGCATCCACCAGCACAACGCGTGTGCCGAGCGGCATGCCACGCTTGGAGAACTCAGAACAGAACTGACCGAGATGAATGTGGTCTTCGACCAAAGCGTTTAAATCCATTCGGCGACATTATAATATTGTATAATATTTGG
>DTYY01000015.1 GCA_012961645.1 Methanosarcinales archaeon
GCATCCATGTTGTTTCTCAGTTTATCTGCCGCCTGCCAGAGTTTCTCTTCAAAACCAAGATTCGCTCCGTTTGAACTCTTGCTCCCGGGTTTAGCCATGTTTACACCTTAAGATGGTATATGGTCTTAACTTATTTCCCCCATCGCAGAAAAACTTAAATCTACCGCATTCCATCCACCTGATAGAATCACCCAAGTTACCTAAACCCGTCATTTAAGTACGAAACACACGTTCTGTTGCGTCCGGATAGTGTTCTGAAGTCTGCTGCCGATTCTGAACCGATTAAGTAGACATGCCCGTATTTTCTGGAAGATGTGCCCAATTGCGAAACCGGCAGCAAAGATATTCTTGAAACGATCGCCCCAATTTCCCGGTTCAGAAATGAACCGCTGCCACCTGTCGGGCATAAGCGGAAGCCGGGTGCTGTTGATGCCCGGAATGGGGGGTGTTGCGGTATTCGCCAGATGCGCGTCCATAATCCGTGCCATCTTGCAGCTGTCGGTGTTAAGGGAGACGAGTTGCTGAAGCGTACAGTTTCCTGCATCCCGGAGATCTCTCATAGGATATTTGACCGAAAAGGCGGCCTTGAGATCCGGGAGATCAAGCCTGACGTTGTTGTTACCAACCTGTCCGAGCTGCGAACTTCAGTTCAGGCACGGGCTTGCGAGAAAGGGCTCGAGTGTGATATCAGGAATATTGTGGAGCTGGTGGAGCGGTATCAGGGTCGATAGGATGTTGGTTTATCGGCGCGCCCGCCTGATGAGATACACCGCAGCAACCGATATCAGCGCCCAGCACCCCTGCAGGGCAGGCGTCTGTGCCGGGTACCCGTCCGCTCCCCCTTTTCTGTCGTGCGCATCGTCATACACGTCGTTTTGCTTGTCGTCATGCAGATCCTCTGACATATTCATCTCATATACCGCAGTCACGTTTCTCTGACCTGTAAACGACTGCGCGGTTCTTGCAACCATCTTTGCATATCCATAGTCCACTATCTTGCCGGTTTGCGATGATTCGAGTATCTTTGCGTGTTCATAAGCACTCACAGCCAGAATTGGCTCTGCACCGCTTTCTCTTGCAGATATGATTGATGATATCGCATCTTTCTCAGTTCTATTCACTTTTTCACCAGGATCGCCGATCCCTATGAGTTCGATTGCAGTGTTCGCCTGTACCATCGCGTGTAACGAATCGTAGATCGCTCCGGCATAATATCCTGCATGTAACTCGCTTCTGGCACGGGATAGGTCGTCTGCTGCACTCCGGATTAGCGATTCGCTTCCTCCAGCCTCGCTGATCAGCGCATCGGCGTAGGCAAGCATCGAAGCCGCCTGACTGTAGTACCTGCCCGCACGGTGACGGATCAGATCATCGGGGATAGCCGTCCCCGAGCCGGCGCATGAGAGTGAAGCCCACCATTGCGCAGAACGTGCCCGTTCCATCGAAAAAGCCAGCAGTTCGATCGCATCGCCCGCGTTTTCTGCCTGCTTTGCACCGTCCAGTTTCTCCCTTGCGATGGTCAACCTTGACTCTGCCGCACCAATCCCCTCAAGAACACCATTTTTTGATTTCGCCTCATCTATGTCGATTTCCGCATCCGAAACTTCGTTTTCGACCTGTTCAATCAGATCAGAGAGGTATCCATCCTTATCATCCGAAACAAGATACTCGGAGTACCACATGATATGCCGTAGGTTGATCATTGTATTGAAACTCCGGCTCATGGATGCATAGTAGTTTTCAGCATCATAATCCTCTTGCGCGTCCTCAATTGCCAGAATCTGGCTTTTAAGTGCGTCTCTGAACCTGGGATTGACAATTGCATCGGTATCATCGTATTGTGCTCTCGATTCGTCCAGCAGTGTAGCGGCAAGCGGCTGCATCGCATCCATGTAGGCTGTGGTCTGCACCTCGCCTGTCAGCAGCACCTTCGGGATTTCATAGCCGGTATATATCAAGATGGCATCTCTCAGATCATTGATCTCTCTTACACGGACCCCCTGCGAATCTCCGAGTGAAATTATATTCACTGTGACAGGGTTTTCCGTGATCGTAACAAAAGGACCTTTTTGCTCGATGATGTGCTCTGTTATTGTTATATTTCCCTGTCCCGCTGGTATAAGGAAGGTGTGGGCGCCCTTTTCTGCGGAAGCGTTGAGTTTTGCAGATATCCCTCCAACCGCGCCGATTGAGCCGTCAGGATTGATCATGCCGGTCATCACGACCCCTGGATCGACTGTCCAGTTCATGAGCGCTGCGACCGTTGCAACCGCCATTGCAGCGCCCGCAGAGGGTCCGCCGATCACGGGCGAATCGGTATGGAGGACATAGAAGAAATCACAGGTTTCAGGGTCGATACCGGTGATATCGCACGCCACCATCGAGGATAGTCTGGCAGAGCCCTGCATATCTACCTGTGTGAACGGCGCGGTGTCAACGAATACATGACCGGTGCCGTTTGTGACCCATACCGTCAGATTCGTGAGCACTCCCGCCTCGCCTTCTGATGTTGCGTATACTGCAGGAAGTGGGATAGCGACCGGCGCAGCCGACGCGTTTTGGGCATAAGCAATCGATAAGATGAGAATGGTCGTCAGAATCAGGCGTTTCTTCTCCATCAGGGTATTGTCTCCTGCAACAGAGATAAGGATGATGGTTTCAGGCATGATTCTGACAGTGGTGCACGCGCGTTTAGGAATCCATGGGGTTAGCCGATCCCTTTCAGATATTCGGTGGTATGCCGAGACGATGTGCTGTGTGAGGGGTTTTACGCGGGCTTATGGTTGTGCCTGACATGCCCCTTTGGGGTCGGATGCGGTTGACGATTCAGTGATTCTCTGGGTTCTGCATGAGCAGACACTCCCCCTGTTGACACAGATCGTCACATGTAGTGCAGCTCCGTTCACGCTCGCAGCCCGCACATGTGTACTGTGCACCGATGTAATTCATCAATATTACTTTTAACCACTCACAACTTAAAATGATTGTATGTAAGACACCGTTGCAGCGGCAGAAGAGATGCAATGCAGCGTGTGTTCTTTAATCGATGGATGATTTGATAGATCGGCGCAGACGACGTGTTTTTGGGTATACGCGATCGATGAGATGAGAATGGGCGTCAGAATCAGGCTTTCCTTCTCCATCAGGGCATTGTCTCCTGCAACAGAGATAAGGTGCATGCACATTTAAAAATCCGGGTGCTAACTTGGTAGAAACCCAGAATATGGCTGTCACAACCGCTTTCTAAATCCTGGGTCTCGCATCAGACACGATCTCGCATTGTACGCCCGGTCTCCTCTGATCCGTTTCCAGATCGCTTTGAGACTCTCTTCTTTAACATTTCCGTAAGAGATCGGGATACATGCGCAGGGCAGCACATCCCCCTGCGGCGTTATATGAAGCCATCTTCTTCCTGCAAAACAGCCTGTCGATTCCATTACATGCGGTATCGAGAATACCCGCACTCGCCCATCCTCTCTCGCCCAACTGACGAACGAATCAAGGGTTTTGTGGCCATCTCTGCTCAGAACATCGTTTTCGTGATCGATCCACCTGCCGGTCGGCACAATCTCATAAAAGGAGAGTTCATGCACGCCTGTTTCCAATGCCAGCCTGTAAAATTCATTCAGATCGCCGATGTTCATCGGAGAGAGTACAACATAGATATTGACAAGGATGCCTGCTGCAAGTGAGTTTCTGATCGCAGCAAGCGCGTCCTCAAACACTCCGCTCCTGCCCCTCATCCGGTCGTGTTCACCTGGATGCGGGCTGTCAAGGCTCACACTTACTGCAAAAAGCCCCGCACCTCTGAGCGAGGCGGCTTTCTCAGGTGTGAGCCCGGTTCCTGATGTAAAGACTGTTGCAATCGCCTTATCAGGATCCACCTGCCTGACCACCTCTTCGAGGTCCGGGTACATCATAGGCTCGCCGCCATCGAATATGATCATCGTGGTACCCATGCGGGTCGCCTGGTCTATCACATCCGTAACCACGTCCGGCGACAGCGATGCTTTGTTATCGGTGTCAGGGAGAGCACAGTGGATGCACCTGTTCGGGCATTCCTCGGTGATCGATATCGTGACCTGATCGGGGATCTTTTTGCCGAATTTGGCATTAAGCTGGCTTCTGGTAAGTCGATCAAATGCCTTCCCAGGTATCGGAGGCATCCATGTCGAAAATATGAGCTTTTCTCCGTCTTCGCCGATCGGAGACGAGTTTTCAAAGAGATCAATGAGATCCGACGTAAATGGCTTCATCACCGGAGCAAGCAGCCCTTTTGTGGCAATACCACCGCTTGCGTCCAGCCAGACGCTGAACCACGGACGTTTATACAGCGGGTACCCGGGTGGATGCATGGTTCGTTGATCTCACACCTTCCCGATCGATAATATGTATATCGGCACCTCTCCTTCTGTCAGCAAGAGCAGTTCTGCCACATCATCGTCATAGAACGCACCAATTGCGCACACGCCGAGACCGAGTGCTTCTGCTTGCAGATAAACATTCTGCGCCGCATGTCCTGCCTCGATATACACATAACGCACGCCGCGATCCCCGTACTTGACAGTGGTTCGCTCAAAGACTGCGGTAAATACGATATCGACAGCAGCATCCGTTATCTGGCTCTGGTGCAGCGCGCACGCCGAAAGATTCCTTCTGAGATCACCATCGCAGACCTTCTGCAGCGTATGTTTCTCTGTCTGGTAATGGTAAACGCCGTCAGAAACTCCATCGACATTACCTGCGACCACGTATACCTCGAGCGGATACAGCGCCCCTGCCGATGGCGCTGTTCTGAGCCCACCCCATTCCTCTGATGTCACGCCCTGCGCTGCCCAGAGCAACTGGGAGAGATCATCCAGCGTAATCGGTTCTCTCGTGTACGTTCTGACCGATCTGCGGCTTGACAGCGTCTCTTCGATCGATATTTCACCTGCGGTTTTTGGTTCAGGCAGCACAATCATCTCCTCCGATTCCAGTTCCATATTCTGTTCCGTGCCTGGTCCCCCGTCAATACAAGCCCCTGTGAACAGTATGGCAGGCACCAGGATCAGGATCAGCGTGATATGCATGGGTCTGCTGATCATTTGCTGGATCACTCATGATCTCCCATCAGATGTAAGGTTATCGGACTTTGGGGGGTATTTGTAATAAACAAGCAGATACTGCCGCCTGCTGAGAGAGTACTCTGTGAGTTCGGCGTGAAATATGCAACACTGAACTACGACTCGAAGCAGAAGGGGCTGCACGAGTTCCGGGATCGGTGCTGTGAAGAGCGTCAATGTGCAGAGGAATAGACCGGTCAGGAAGACAACGGTGCAGCGGGCGCTATTCTGATATCAATGTCTCCTCAATCGACCCACACCTATCAGAATTATAAATAATCCTATTATTATCAATATAATGATCACACGATTTGTATAGAATGGAACCGCTGCTTTTTTTATGGTTATGTGTGTGGGTATTTTTACACCGCTTCCTATGTTAAAGCCACCTTCTGAGTTCAATGCGACTACACATATCTTTGTATCGAATTCCCCCACTTCATCAGCATCCGGGGCGAATCGGATGGTCACCTCTTTCTTCTGATGCGACTCCAATGAGAACGTCGGGTCGGATATTTGTATCCAGTCGATAGACTCATTCTCGGTGTATACCTGGAACCCCATCTCTACGTCTTCCGGATTTGAGACTGTTATGTTCTTCTGAACGTCTTCGCTGTTTCCTATCTCAACCTCCATCTTTGCAGGACTTGCACCGACGCCCATGCCATACGCACAGGACGTGAGGATCAATGCGCAACATAATAGGGATACGATCCCGATGGTTTTCGATTTCATGTCCCACCTTCAATTTTTGAATCTGATGTAAAAATAAATAAAAGGGCAGAATCTGACTATACAGCTTCTGCCCAGAAGATCATTGTTCCTTTCATCTCACCGGAGCCTGTGAAATCCTCTGGAACACATAGTTTGGTATCCAGTGAAACATATTCGTCCTTCAGGACCGCTGTTTCGAACTCGCTCCACAAAGAGGCGTCTATGTGAAGCCCTCCTGTGTACAATCCATTCATGTCGGTAACTTCCACAGTGCTCTTCAGGTCTTTCGATCCCATATTCTGAATTACAATCGTTTCAGGATCGCTTGTATCACCGGGATCCAGTTCGCCAAAGTCGATGTATGCCGGTGTTACAGAGAACTGAATCCCTGGCCTTATCTCGGCACGCATCGTAACGGTATCACCCTCTCGGATCTGCATCAGTGTTAAAGCTGCTGAATGGGTATCGCCGACGAAGCCGCCCGGACCGGTATAATTCTCTCCGTGTGGCAACGTATCATCGTATTCGCCATCCCAATGTGCTGTGTCATTAACGGCACTGGCTGTTATAAGCCAGTCACAACTGATATTGAGTGGCAGCGTTGCCTTCCCTTCATAATCACATATCGCACTTACCTTGGTCTCCCTGTCCCTGGTACCGGTTATCTGTATGGTACCATCAGGCAGCGGTTCTCCATTCCATAAGACCTTGAACTCAAAGTCTCCAGTTCCGACTGTTGCAACGTCGTCAAGCGGTATGAGTTCAAGCGGCTGCTCAGTGGCACGGTCTGTTCCGTGGAAGTTGCAGTTCGCACTCACAAACGCCTTGCTGTACTTGTATGGTGTGTAGTGCAGCACCACATGCCAGTCGTCTGTCCAGTTGCTCTTGTCAATCTCACTCCAGTTGACATCACCTGGTAAGTACGTGTACAGGGAATCAGGCCGATCCGGTCTCGATCCTGGTCCTGTATAGACCTTCCACATGTTTTCGTCTACATGAAGGCCCAGAATCGAATACAAACCGATCAAGTCTGCATCGAAACTGGAATGCCAGTAGAGATCATTCTCGCCGGTTTTCATGAGAGGCGTCCTCGCCCCTGCTGGATCTACCAGTTCTGCTGATACATCAAAGGGTGGCGGACCCTCACCGATGAAGTTATGCCCCTCGGTCAGTCTGACATCGACTGTATCGTCGAGATCAACGCACATAGCATCGATCTCTATCCAGGTCTGATGGGCGCTCACAGTCCCTGCAGCACCCAGCACCACACATATCGCGGTGAATACCACGAACAATTTACTGTTTTCCATCTGTTGTTTCCTCCCTGTTTCTGATATTCAAGCAAATTTTGGTAACACCTAAGTTTGCTTTAATAGCATGTAATATGAAATTATATGCCAGCATCGCGTATAACATCATCATATTTAAAGTTATTGGTAACTGCTTACCCCCCCACCATGGTTATAGTGCATAAAATCACGGATGCAGGTCGGTCATATCGTAACAACCACCCCTGCGGTGTCCTTCCACGCCTCTACGAATCCTGCGGTCGGCACGCCGATGAACGCATCGATCAGACAGAGATCGCATTGATCGACCACCGCAGCAAGGCTCGCAAGATCGCCGTGATACACCGAAAGATCGCATGATCCGTGCGCTGTTGCAACCAGCACCGGAGCTCCGGCAACGACAGGAAGTTCTGATAGGTCGGTATGCATCTCCAGTTCGAGCCCGAGAACCGAGGAATTCGCCCTGATATTCAGAATCGTGTTCTTAACCGCCGGCAGGAACGCATCGTTCAGTACCACCTCTCGTGCGCCGGCAAGCACTGAAACCAGCCCGAGCGTGCCAGCGCCACAACATGCGTCCACAACGATACCCGAAAGCTTCCGCTGGTAATACAGTGATTCGAGCACCTGCATTTTGTCGGATTTGCCGCGGGAAAACTCGATGTGCGTGTCAGACTGGGTCTTATAGATGCAGAGCTCTCCGAACGCCGATGACACAATATCGCCGCGAAGATCGCAGCCAGCAAGCAGATTATACGTGTGAGGTCTGCTGCCGGTGTCCAGAATTCCGATTGGCTGCTTAAGGCTTCCCTTTCGCTGAATTACACCTTTTACCTCCGGAACTTCGCTTATTATCATCTCCGCCGTCTTTTTGTCGACTGTGTTCATGATCAGGATCAGCGTGTCCCTGCCAAGCCTTGGCGAAAACGGTATCTGGTAGCCGATGGTGATCATCGGGGTGCCGACATGGGAGAGGGTTGCCTGCACATCACATAACCCCTCTCTTATGAGTATGCAAAGTGCATGCGCAACAACGATATCGAGATGCCGCTTTTCGCAACTATGGCACCGCATGGTCCCCCCATCGATATCATCGATGCTGTCAAAGAGCCGGTTAAACGGCGTCTGCTTCCCTACCCCCGGGTCTGCCATGCATGATGGGCATGCCGCATACATCATGTACGCTGATTCAAATACCAGCTCGGCGGGGATGATGCAGTCTCTGCTACCGCATCTCGGGCAGATGATCGTCACACTAGCCTCCTGAGGACTGCCCTGCACGGCGCGCCATCTGCCTGATGGATTTTAATCGGAAGGCATACAAGCTGGTACCGCCCAGGCGAAACGGCGCGCAGATCGATGTCCTCAAGGATCAGTACCCCTGCACCAAGCAGGGTCCGGTGAACCGGAAAGTCCGTATCGCCGTAGCGATCGGGTGATAAATAATCAATTCCAACCAGAGACACTCCCGTATCCACCAACCACTCTGCTGCGTCGGGCTTAATGTAAACAAAGTCCTCATGGAACTGGTTGCGCGGTAGATCGCTGTTTTTTGTCTTGAAGAGGATCGCCTGCCCCGGATCGATCCGGCGTCCTTTCAGTTCTGCCACGGTCACAGCCACCTGCGACTTGATTGCGACCACGTCTGCATCAAGAAAAAACCGCTTGACAGGGATCATGTCAAGCGACTTGCTCGAGCCGAAGAAGTGGAGCGGCGCATCGATGTGGGTGCCTGAATGGCTGTTTAATGTCAGTTCAGAGAGCGTGTAACCGCCGCGGTGTGTCTGCGAGATAAAAGGCGCGGCATCGCCGGGAAAAACAACGGTATCTGGTCCGATGGTGCGGGTTATGTCAATCATAATCTCCTTCGTCCGGTTTTGTGTTCTCTATCATTAATGAATCGGTGACATGACAACGCAAATGTCTGTGCAGGGAGCAGGGGCGATCGGGTTGACAGGGTGCCTGACCAGTGGGTCAGGGATCGCATAGATTATACGTGCCATCCACGATTTGACATACAACCCTGTGATTTTGCGACCATTTAGCCACAAAGTTTATATACTATCATATCCAATTGTCATATATGCGAGCGGGAAAATAACTTTTTTA
>DTYY01000016.1 GCA_012961645.1 Methanosarcinales archaeon
CAATCCTGACAGGGGATACGAACTTCCAGAACTCGTAGCACCCATCGAGTGATCCAGGCGTTGAGAGCAGGGCAGAAGTGGCATGTGCACTCTCATTGTCCAGACCTGCTGCTATGAAGATTGAGGGTCCGGTGTCATCGTACGACATCTCTCCTGGTGAATTGTCGAATGGATTGTCGCATGCGATGAGCAGTCCGCCTGCGCTGTACACATCACCGGTTGTGGAGTCATACATCAGACCGCCCTTGAAATACACGGGCATTCCTACCAGATAGTACGAATTTGATATTTCGTAGATGATATCGTTGGCATCTGGCGTCCCGATGAGGATCAGGTTGTCGTTTTCAGTCTGATTGCCTGTCACATTCCCAGCCAGTGTGGTTGTAACATTAACAACACCTGAGTCAAGCAGTCGATTCTGGATGGCGGTTGCATCGGATTCAAATCCATGAGAATACACGATCGTGGTATTCGGTACCATGCCTTTATGTCCGTGTAAAAATGGTTCAGGATACATGAATGCAGGCCGTGGCTGGAAATAGTGCCCGATTCCGTCTATAACCACTCCGAGAGTCCTGTCGTGTGTGTGAACCATGACCTCTCCATCATGCAGAGGATAGGGTGGAGCTGAGTAGGGATAGGGCAGACCGTTGATGAAAAGCCAGAACCATTTGCTTTCTTCGGATGATTTATTCACGCCGTTGATCTCTGGAGTCGGTGATCCAGGAGTTGAGTAGGTCAGATTTGCCACGCTCTTCAGCACATCGATGGCTGTAGCACCTTCAGGCACCAATTTCGTGATATCGAAGATGAGATCGGTATCTACCCATGAAATTCCAGCGATCTTGCGTACCTCAACGATCTTGAATGTAGCAGATACATTGTTGTTGGTCTCATCGCTCTCTGATATCACATCGTCTGGATCGAGCATGATCCCGGCGGTGTGGGTGGATAGATGTTCCGCGCTATAAACAAACCCGGTGGTACTAACGCTCTTTGCAGAGAGCGAGAGCGTGTTGTTCGCAGCAATCACGCCATCCATAACGAGCGAGACCCTGAGATCAGAGACGTCACCGGTACCATCATTGGTGACGGTCACCTCTATGGTTGTCTCATTCGAGAACCTGGTGGGTAGAAATGCTATCTCTGGCAGCACGTCAGCCTCGCCTTCCGAATGAACATATAAGTCCTGTGAAAGGAGATTGTTGAACTCGATCGATTCATTCACAGTATCATCTGGATCGATTGTGACATTCAGGGTATGCATACCTGCAGATATCGGAGTCCAGTTGAATGCGATCGTTTTTTTGTCGGTAGGATCGATGGATGGAACAATCCCTGACTCCACAGGTGCAGAATCGACATAGAGTGTTGCAGTTGTCTCGCCTGATGCGCCTGTCCCTTTGTTCTTGATCTCTGCCTCGACAACATAATCATGGTTCGCAACTACACCGATGGTTGGTTCCCCTGTCTTCAAATTTACATCCAGACCTTCTTGAACCACCAGATCGGGAATGATCTCTATTTTTCCAAGAATCAATGCCGAGCAACCGATCATCATGATGCCATCACCCCGATCATAAGTGACATAGTTATCCGAACTCCTCAGGTACTCAGTGATCTCGGTTCTGTTCAGGTCAAAACTATAGCCATTCCGTGCATCTGCGATGTCTGTGGCTGCAAGCCGCCCATTGACCCACAGAGTCTCGTTGAACTCTTCCTTGCCGAAGCATGAGAGAGTCCGTAGCGTTGCATTCTCGCATGTTCGGTTATCTGCACCTGGAAACGTTATCGTGATATTCTTCCGCTCTGCAGCGTATGGAAATTCCTTGTGCAGATAGTCACAGCCCTCCCTGATCCAGTACTGGGTCTCTGGTTTTTCAGGGTCTTCGTATACCACGACCATGACGATGCCATAAATGTATTTGGTGCCGTAACCGAGTTTCTTACCGTCTTCATCATAGAACGTATCCCCGTACAGGGTTGCATTGTTGATGGCACCAGCCACGACCTTATCAGTTATATTGTAGTATATCCAGCCAGCAAAACCAACTTCGCTCATATAGACGTTTGGATTCACGTCATTAATGCCCAGGATGGTGAGGTTGCCAAGACTCTCTCCATTGAGTGTCATATTCAGCCATGTTGCACCGTCCTTGGAGCAGAGCATCCCACCGGTGTAGAGGCGCGCGAACTTCACGTCCCCTGGC
>DTYY01000017.1 GCA_012961645.1 Methanosarcinales archaeon
CATATCTTCCAGTTCGCTCCAGAACCCAGTTCGACCAGATCACCATCTCCAAACGGCTCCATGATTGCTTCACCCTTCTCTTCCAGGATGGAAAGCTCGGTGCGGGTCTGGTAGTACTCCGGGAGTCTGCATATCTCTTCAAACAGGATTGAGCCGCGTTCGTCATAAAAATATTTGCATGGAATAAATTTTTGATCGGCTGTCAGACCGGTAAAAACATCCCTGGAGAGATCATCGATAAACGATCCACTCAAATAATTGCGAATCTCAAACCGCGGACCTATGAACGTTCGTTGATGTTTCACTGTTAGTTCAACTCCACCAATTATAACAATTTATCGGCAAAGTGCAAATTGAACGATATTTTTATCATCTCGCAGGACCTCTTCCAATGAAGATAGGGTGCGTTCAATCTCCTCTTCTGTGTTTCTGATACCAAGAGAGATGCGCACCGAGCAGTGTGCCTCCTCGTGAGAGAGTCCCATTGCCAGCAGAGCATGCGATGGCTCTGGTGAACCGGAATGACATGCAGACCCCGATGACATGGAGATACCCTTCTGGTCCAGTGCCAGGACAACAGACTCTCCTCGCAAGCCCGGTAAAGTCATATTGATGGTGTTTGGGAGCCTTTCGGTCCTGTGCCCATTCAGCCTTGCGTCAGGGATCAATTCCTTGATGCCCTCTTCAAGCCCGTCTCGCAAGATTGCGACCTTCTCCATAGAAGAGAGGTGCTCTCCTGCCAGTTCAACTGCCTTACCAAGCCCGACAACACCGATGATATTTTCAGTGCCGGAGCGAAAGCCCCCTTCCTGCCCTCCTCCATCTATGAGCGGATCGATTTCGATGCCCTTTCGCATGTACAGAGCACCCACCCCTTTGGGTCCATAGATCTTGTGACCGGACATGGTCAGAAAGTCCACGCCCAGTTCCCTGACATCTATCGGGATCTTGCCGATCGCCTGCGTGGCATCGGTATGGAACAAAACCTCGTGTTTCTTTGCGATTTCTGCCAGTTCTCTGATTGGCTGAATCGTGCCGGTTTCGTTATTTGCCGTCATTATACTTATCAACAGGGTCTCTGGTCTGATTGCAGCCTCCAGATCGCCTGGATCAACTCTTCCGGTACGGTCAACCGGAAGATATGTTACATGGAAACCGAATTTTTCCAGCCACCTGCATGGCTCAAGCACCGACGGATGCTCGATTGCGGATGTGATGATATGGTTTTTGCCGTTCCAGTTGGCAAATGCCAGTCCCTTGATGATCAGGTTGTTCGCCTCAGAACCGCAACCTGTAAATACGATCCGTTTTGCCGTGCAATTGAGCAGTTGAGCAATACTTCTCCTTGCGTGGTCCATTGCCGCTTTTGCTTCTCTTCCCTCCCGGTAGATGCTCGAAGGATTCCCGAATCTTTCCTCCACAAATCCGATCATCACCTGCCGTACCTCAGGATCGATGTAGGTGGTCGCATTGTGGTCCAGATAGATCCTTCTTTCGACAGGCTCTGATTGGGCTGAAATTTTTGCTATCTCATCTGATGCGTCGTACTCTCCTGAACCGATGGTCAGGGTTTCTCCTCCTTCATCAGCTCTCTTCACATCGCATAAAAGCGCCTTATAAACAGGGAACCCTGAGATCTGGTCGTATCTCTGCAGATCGGTCAATTCGTTGACATTGCCCTCCTGCCATGCCTTCGGTCCCACAAAACAGCCGCCTCCCATGTTTGCCTCCACAGCACCCTTTATGATATCATCAGTGACAATGGCACGCAGCGCGATCTTGCCTCTGGATGTCCTGACATCCACGAGATCACCATTCTCAATCCCCCGGGCTCTTGCATCGCTTGAGTTTATCGTGACAGTCGGCTCAGGTCGTTCTTTGAGGAGACCTGGAATTCCATGATGCTGTGAGTGAAAATCGGTTGTGACCCGTGCGCCAGAGTTAAATATCAGTGGAAACCTCTTCGCAAGATCCGGCTGCGAGAGAGGGCTCTCCTGCGGCTCGGTGTAAACAGGCAGGGGCTCATAGCCATGCTCTTCAAGAACCGTCGAGGCGATCTCAAACTTACCGGAAGGTGTGTCAAAGCCAGGTCTTCCATCAGGACGGAGCAGTCCTTTCTCCCATTTCTTGTACTGCATCATAACGGCTGGTGACTGAACCGCACCTCCGGCTTTCCGTACATCCTCAGGCGTAAATCCTGATCCTTTCAGCACATGTCTCAAGAGTTCTTCCTCGTCTTGAGGATAGAGATGTCCGTATCCCAGACGTCTTGCAAGTTCTGCCATTATAAAGAAGTCGTTTCGTGCCTCTCCAAGGGGTTCGATCACCTTCTCCCGGATGCGAAAGATCGGACCGTAGGTCATATACGATGCATTCTCGTAGTAGGTTGTTGCTGGCAGCACGATATCTGCATAAGCTGCGTCAGCGGTCAGGTGGCGGTCAATACAGACCAGAAAATCCAGAGATCCAAGCGTCTCTCGCCAGATCCGCGTCTGCGGCCAGGAGATCAGGATTGAGCCCCCCAGAGTAATCAGAGAGCGAATCCTGTAAGGCTTTCCTCTCAGAACAGAATCAGGGAGTGCGATGGCATGAGATTCGTCCCTGTATGCACTGTAAACAGGAAATCGATCCCTGCCAAGAGCCTTTTTCATATCAGGATTTGCTATAAGCCCTGACCTGTTAATGGGGAAATGATTCTGCCGCATGGTAAAACAGCGTCCTCCGGGAACGTCCAGCTGTCCGGCAAGCGCCCAGAGTACGAATGTTGCCCGGATCGCCTGTACCCCACTCTCGCTGTACTCAAGCCCGCTGTACATAACAGGAGCAGCGCCACTGGCACCTGCAATCCGTCTTGCTAAAGAGACCACGGTACCAGCCCGAACTCCTGTAATCTGCTCAACAACCTCTGGTCTGAAGTGCTGTACATACTTATCAAACTCCTCAAAGCCCAGGGTCCAGTCTCTGACAAAGGATTCGTCATACAGTTCCTCAGCGATTAATACGTTGCACATCCCAAGTGCAAGGGCACCGTCTGTGCCAGGGCGTACAGGGATCCATTCTGCGTCTGTCAATCGGGCAGTCATCGTGCGGCGGGGATCGATTACAACCACCTCTGTCCCTCTCTTATGCGCTTTCAGGATTTTCTTGAGACTAATAGGAGGGCAATCGGTGGCTGGATTGGTGCCCCAGACAATGATGAGATCGCTATTCTCAATGTCAGAGAACATATTGATCTGCATCCCGCCCATCGTGACATGCGGTGCTATCATCGCAAAAGCAACATAGCAGAGCGCGCCGACCCCCATCGTGTTGGGAGAGCCAAATGGGAATAGAACGCTTGATGCAGAAGAGACTGCTACCCCCTTTGGCTGATATAAATCGCACATCGAGAGCTCAAAGCTCCCGGAGCCTGTGTATATGGCTGTTGCCTCAGGTCCGTGCTTTTTCTTGATTTCATTCAGTTTATTCACGATGATATCGTAAGCCTCATCCCAGGAGATTCTTTCAAAATCATAACCTCCTTTCTCGCCTGTTCTCAGCAGAGGATACAAAATGCGATCTTTTGAGTAAACGATCTCAGCGGAATGCTCTCCCAGTTTACAGATCACGCCCAATTCTGAACGTTCGTCAGGGCGGACCTCGGTGAGTCTTCCTTCGTCGTTGTATGTCACCACAACCCCGCATCCAGCAGGGCATATACCGCACAGAGCACGGCGTTCTCTTGTGCTCAATTCACCCGGTGTTTTCACCTCCATTTAAACCTCCTGATGAACAATAATATGGTGCTCTCGAACGTATCGGTATCATGGTCGCGTTACAGATAAAGTTAACCCTTTGTGCGAACTGACTTTCGTGGACGAAGTTGATGGTACGGCTTATCGGCTTGGACTATTGTTTCATCAACTTAATTTTTGGATACCTTTGTAATTAAATAAATATACCTTATAAAAATAAAAGTCACGGACTTCAGGCTGAAAGCGCCGAGGCATCCCAATGCCAGCGCATGAAGTTCCCTATCGCTTATCATCGATGCTGATATTATCCAGTCTCTGCCTGCTGGCTCAATAGTTCTTGCCGATCCTGAATACGACGTCGAAACGAATTAACAGGTTGCAGACGAGTCTTCTATCGAGCCAGCAGGTGAAACATAGAAAAGCGGATCTCAGAAAGTCCAGAAGGAGCAAATGTTACTATAAGCTCCCTGAAAACAACCTGAAAGGGCTGTTATTATCGGCTGTATCCACAAAAGCATCGCTTATCTCAAAAATAAGCATGATGTAGTTGATTCGTGAAGTTATAGACTCTCGAATTGTGTAAATGTGGATAAAAGGCGGTTAATTTGGTTTATTCTGTCAGGGTGCTGGATATTTCTGGATGGGTTCGTCAAATGAAAAAAACGAAGTCTTTCGCACAAATAATAATCATCGTTGAGCCTGAATAATCTGCCATGCTTCAACGCATCTATGAACGCATCTATGAAAACCGGCTGCGCTCCCTGGTATCAGGGCACAACATGCCAGCCGGACTGACGCTCGTGATGACAGAGAGCGATGTTTCCACGCCAGGGGGAATTGAAAAACTGCGATCCTTTGTTTTGTGGTGTGCAGATATCGGAATCGAATCGCTCATCGTTTACATCGCTGTAATTGTAGACGAGACTCTGAAAAGGGATGCGACCTCGCAGATCATCGATAGGCTGGCTAAAACCGATCTGATCGCAAGGATGTATGTCAGGGACGATCATGGAGCAAGGATGATCTCTACTGTAGACCAGGATAAGGGCGAGGGTATGGATTACAGGGTCAAACTTGATATCTCTATCGGGTATGGAGGGAAACTTGAGCTTACCGATGCGATAAAAGGTATTTTAAAGAAGGTGGAGGATGGAGAAATCGATTTAGATGACATCAATACAGATATGATCGAATCTCACCTCATTTTCAAATACAAACCGGATCTGGTCATCCGTGCAGGTGGAAAGTACCTGACCGATTTTTTGATATGGCAAACGATATATTCTGAATTATATTTCACAGATGTGAATTTTGCCGAGATGCGGAGACTGGATTTTCTCCGGATCATACGGGACTATCAGAAGCGCCAGCGAAGATATGGGCGTTGAAGCCCGCAACACCACAAGACATAGTAAGTATGTGCGATCCATGATGTATCGGGTAATGGC
>DTYY01000018.1 GCA_012961645.1 Methanosarcinales archaeon
CGCCATCCGCAGCATCGATATCACATTCGACCAAAGGGAGCCCGATGTTGATGCTGTTTCGATAAAAGATCCGTGCGAAACTCGGTGCAATCACGCATGCAACCCCTGCGCCAAGAAGAGCACGTGGCGCATGTTCTCTTGAGGATCCACTGCCAAAATTCTTCCCGCCAACGATGATATCGCCTCCACGAACCTCTTCTGCAAACTCGGGTCTCACGTTCTCGAATGCGTGCTTTGCAAGTTCACGACTGTCCCCGGTCACAAGATATTTCGCTGGAATGATCTGATCGGTGTCCACGTTATCAGAAAATCGCCACACTTTGCCTTCGATATACTTTTTCATGATTGCCACCTCAACTAAATCAACCAAGATCCTCTGGATCGGTTATTTGCCCTGTTACAGCGCTTGCCGCAACCACTGCCGGATTTGCAAGATAGACCTCCGAATCCTTGTGCCCCATCCTGCCGATGAAGTTGCGGTTCGTGCTGCTGACGCACCGCTCGCCCTCTGCAAGGACGCCCATGTAACCACCGAGACACGCACCGCACGTCGGTCCTGCAACATAGGCATCTGCGTTCATGAATACCTCGATCAAGCCCTCTGAAAGAGCCTCCTCAAAGACGCTCCTGCTTGCCGGAACCACGATCATCCTGACATCGGGATGCACCTTTTTGCCTGCGAGTACCGCCGCAGCAGAGCGCAGGTCCTCGATTCTGCCATTGGTGCAAGAGCCGAGATATGCCTGGTCGATCGCAACATCGATTTCAGAGACTGGAACCACGTTCTCAGGAAGGTGCGGCTTTGCAACCATCGGTCTCATCTCCGCGGCATCATACTCGAATGTATCTTCGTATTCGGCGTCTTCGTCTGCGTATACCGGAGAATACTCGCCAATAGCACGGTTTTTGAGATAATCGAAGACCTTCTCGTCAGGCGGGATGATGCCGCATTTGGCGCCAGCCTCGATCGCCATGTTCGAGATGGTGATCCGGTCTGACAATGGGAGCGAAACGATCGCAGAGCCATAGAACTCCATCGACCTGTAAAGTGATCCTGAAACTCCGATATCACCGATGATATGTAGAATAATGTCCTTTCCCATTACGTGATTCCCGAGTTGTCCATCAACGGTGAACTTCTGGCTTTCGGGAACCCGAAACCACAATTCTCCTGTTGCCATAACAGATGCGGCTTCTGATGACCCGATTCCTGTCGAAAGCGCGCCGAGCGCGCCGTAACTGCATGTATGAGAGTCTGCGCCAACGATCAATCTGCCAGGTGCCACAAACCCCTCCTCGATCATGATCTGGTGGCAGACGCCGCTCCGACCAACATCGAAATGTTTTTTGATTGCATACTTTCTGGCGAACTCGCGCATCGACTTTGCCTGCTCGGCTGATGCCACATCCTTGTTCGGCACATAGTGATCCTGGATCAAAACAGTCTTCTCGCGAATCGGCGTGGTTCCGAACTCTTCGAAGACCTCGAACGCGGGAAGCCCTGTCACATCGTTCACCATGACATAGTCGATTTCTGCGTCCACGATCTCCTTTGGCGATACACTGCGTTTGCCGGCGTGGATCGCGAGGATCTTTTCAGCGATGGTCATTCCCATGACTCTTCTGTTGGTGGTGACCCGATATAAGAATATATGCGGAGATTGGCAGGAGCCCTCAACCACCGTAAAATAACAAGAAAAAGACCTTTCCATCCAGACATCAACAGCGCCAAACAATCGGCAAATCAGAGACAACAGCCCGAGTTAATCCATCTTCGTATTACATCCGATTAAAATCCATTCTATCATCTTCTCGACGATCCGTACCCCATGCTCGATGTCGCCCTCGCAGAGTTCCACATCCCCTCTGCGGTGCATCAGGATCCGCGATAACACATCGCAACTCCCCTGATTCATCGGCAGATCCAGTTCGGTGAGATATGAATCGTACTGGCGCGGATCGGTCACATACATCCCCCTCTTCATCATCAGATGCTCGATTAAGAATTTGCAGGAGACATAACAGTCAAAATATTCCTGAGACTCTTTTGCTCTTTCGTAAGCACGTATCGAGAGGTCAAGGTAACGCCGGATGATCTCTTCGGATGGTCTGCCTGCTCTCTCCCGGCATTGTTCAAGATACTCGCCTCCGATGACTGGTTCTCCATCGAGCACGTTTAGATAGAACGGATTTCCGATCGAGATGTTCTCCTCAAACGTCGCAACCGTTACGAATGTGGGATCGATCTGGTTATTGATCAGAGATAGCGCATCCCTTATCCGGGCGATCTCGCCCATCTCATCGAGCACAATCATGACGTCGATATCCCTGCGCTCCCGTTTCTCCACAAAGCTCCCGAAGAGGATCGCTGCAGTGAGATCAAAACCCTTGAGGCGGTCCCTGATCGCATCCCGTATCGCCATATCAGCCTCGCCCGATCTGGCGCAGCAGGTCCTTGATGCCCATCGTATTCACCACATCACCTGGTTCAAGCCATGCCCTGCGAGCGAGATGTACCCCGAACTCCATGTAGCCGAGATGGTCGATCGAATGCGCATCCGTACCTATCGCAAGCATCACTCCTGACTCCTTTGCTTTCCTTGCATTAATGTCGCTTAAGTCCAGGCGTTGCGGGGATGCATTGATCTCGATTGCCGTGCCGGTCTCTCCTGCCACCTCGATGATCCTCTCGATGTCGATCTCGTATCCGAACCTCTCGCCAAGCAGCCTGCCTGTCGGGTGTGCAACGATATCGACGTGCTCATCAACGATTGCCCGCACGATGCGGGAGGTCATCGTCCGTCTGTCCTGATCAAAACCAGAGTGCACGGCTGCAATGACGATATCGAGCATCTCAAGGACGTGATCCGGGTAATCCAGCGTTCCGTCTGCACGGATGTCCACTTCACTGCCGGCAAGAACTTTGAAGCCGCGAGAGCTCTCGATGGTGTCGTTGAACGCATCGATCTCATTTATCTGCTTTATCAGGCGTTCTTCGCTAAGTCCGCCGGCTATCCCTCTCGATCTCGAATGATCTGCTATGCAGAGGTATTCATACCCCATCCCCATAGCGGCGTCTGCCAGTTCTGGAATGCTGTTTGTGCCATCGCTCCATATCGAGTGGAGATGGAGATCGCCCCTGATATCGCTTCCTGTTACGAGGTCTGGCAGAGTGCCAGCGATAGCCGCCTCGATCTCGCCTCT
This sequence comes from Methanosarcinales archaeon, assembly GCA_012961645.1. Classification (GTDB taxonomy): domain Archaea; phylum Halobacteriota; class Methanosarcinia; order Methanosarcinales; family Methanogasteraceae; genus Methanogaster_D. The sequence goes on from DTYY01000018.1 coordinate 3,205, forward strand.
GTCCTCGCGCAGTTCCGGAACGATGAACGGCAGCCCGAGCCTCTGGTACACCTCCTCCTCTTCACCGCATGGTGTCAGTATCCCGGTTTTCTGGTCTTTGATGCCGTATTCACTGAGTTTAAGCCCTTTTTTGATCGCGATCTCTCTAAGTCTGATGTTATGCTCCTTCGATCCTGTGAAATGCTGGAGCAGCGATCCAAACGAGGATCTGTCAACGATTCTCAGATCGATCTGGATATTTCTAAAGATTACCGATGATTTTGTGGCACCGCTCCCGATCACTTCGGTGACCCCTGGCATCGATCCGAACGCCTTGATCACTGCCTCTGCATGCCCGGCATCAGAGGTTGCAATAAAATCGATATCACCAACGGTCTCTCTGTGCCGCCTCAAACTCCCTGTTGCGGTGACGTTACTTGCGTAAGGACATTTTTCAAGATATTTCATAACGATCTCAGCAACCGGGAGTGCTACGCCGAGGGGGATTCGCTTATCCATCTCTTTTGATCTCTGGATCGCCAGGATGATCTTTTCCTCAGACTTCGCACCCATCCTCGGGAGTTTTCGCAGCTTGTGTTCTATCGCTGCTTTTTCGAGTTCATCGAGTGTTGTTATGCCGAGTTGTTCGTGAACGAGCCGCACCGTCTTCGGACCGATGCCAGGGATATCGAGCAACTGGATGATATCGACAGGAACTTCGCTCTTCATCTCCTCGTAACGCTTGCATGTGCCCGTTTCAATGATTTCTGTGACCTTTTTGGCGATTCCTTTTCCCACGCCAGGTATCGCCTCGAGTTTTCCCTCTCTGGACAGCTCTTTGACATCCACGTCAAGGCTTTCGATGTTTCTCGCAGCTTTCTGGTATGCCCTTGTTATGAACCTGAACAGTTTTCAAATTCCCCCCTACAACTTGAAATCGACCTCAACAGTC
>DTYY01000019.1 GCA_012961645.1 Methanosarcinales archaeon
GTAACAGGTGATGTTATGGGAATATGCACGGTAAATGTTGCTAAAATTGTTATTGCATTAATGACGTTTGTTGTTTTTATGTTGGGCACTACCATCGGCGATATAGCGCCTCCAGAATCGCAGGGGGAGACCATGCAGCCAGTTAACGTGACTGAAGTGCAGATGGTGAATGAAACGGTTCAGATAGACCTGAATATAGAGAATGCCACTGTGATGTGTAATTTCACCCTGATGAACCCCGGAGAGAGCGAAGATCTGCTCGTGGGCTTTCCTATCGGACTTGGATGGGGGGGGCATGGTGGCGATCGGTATATATATCCGCTGGAGGATTTCAAGGCTTATTTGAACTCCCAGCAAGTGGAAACCAGAGAGATGGACGTGAACGGGAGTCAGTGGATAGTATGGAACATGAGCCTTGAAACGATGGAGACCAAGGATGTTGATGTCAGTTACTGGGTGCAACTCAGTTCTTATGGAAATTACGGCAGGGAGATGGACTACTGGTTCACATACGTACTGAAAACAGGCGCATCATGGGGCGGCTTGATCGAGGAGGCGAACATCACGATCGATCTTCACGGCATAGAACAGAACTGGATAACAGAACTCACCCCAAATGGTTCGGTTTTTGAAAATAACATCATAACATGGAATTTCATATCGTTGGAACCGACCGAGAATATCTATATAGAATTTAGAACGCTGCGCCCGGATTGCGAGGAGAGATACACCATTCCTGGATTTGTATTCGATGAAAACCACGCAGGAATACCTGATGCAACAGCCGAACTTCATTACTGGAATTCCGATGACAGCACCGTCGGAGAGATCGTTGATGATGTTTATGGAGAGCCGCTGGTCACCACAACCGCAAGCGGGGCTGACGGTGTGGTTGGCTGGTATCGCCTTACCAATCTGAGTGATGATGGGGACCTCGGGGTTCCGATCAATATGACTGTTGTAGCGCGCACGCTCGATGTGGCTGGCAACGAAAGAACAGGAATCAGCGATCCGATCGGGTTTGATGCACGCCTCGGATGGATCGGGAGTGTGGTCAATGTAACCGTGGATCGTTCACTTGCCCCAGGCGATCTTGACGGCGATGGGAATCTGACGACATCTGATGCGCTGGCAGCACTCATGATAGCTGCGAGTGGTGTGCACCAGAAAGGCGCGGACGTAAACGGCGATAGCAGGGTCAACTCCGTTGACGCACTCATGATCCTGCAGGCGGCGAGTGGCAGAACAGAGTTGTGATAACGTTGCAAGCAAGTCTGACAGAATAATTCGGTATTGTCCTAACTTTTAGTGGCACGCTTGATGATCATCAATTCAAGGTCACGGCTATAGTTATTTTTTATCGCTTATGAAAACAACACGATCCGTCGTTGGCATACCTTGAGGTTATGAAAAAATGGTCCACCGGGCGAAGCAGGTGGTTCGCGAGGCGTGATCTACGCGATTTTTCAAGCCATTCCGCCGCCGATCGCGTTTCGCAACTGTTCCTGTAACTGCTGGAATCGCTTGCCGATACGCTCCTCCTGTCGTTCGAGCGTGCTTACCCGCAGTTTCATAGTCTCCTTCTTCTCTGCGAGATCTTCCTTCACAGTATCACGGTCGCTTCTGATCAGGAGTTGCCCGACATTCCTGTATATCACTGCGTCATCGTCGAGTTTATCGAGTTCGTCAAGCGCCATCTCAGTCTCGTTTAACGCGGATGTCACCTGCGCCTTCTGGGTCGCAAGTGCCTGCGCCTGTTGCTGCACCTGCTGGAGTTGCGCAAGTTGGTGTTGCACCTGTGGGGGTATTTCAGTAGTCATGATTGTCACCTTTTTATCGCATCTACAAATTCGGTAATGATTGTTTGTATATCTGTCGCTTCCTCGATGGCTGTACCTGTCACGATGATGTCGGCGCCCGCTTTCACAGCAACTTTTGCAGCCTCCGCGTCGCGTATGCCGCCGCCTACCACCAGCGTGCCGCAGTCTGCCGACTTGACGGCGTTGATCATCTCTGGTGGCACCGGCTCTGATGCGCCCGAGCCCGCCTCCAGATAGGTATATCGCATGCCAAGAAACTTTCCTGCAAGCGCATACGCCACGGCGAGTTTCGGCTTCTTCCGCGGGATCAATCTGGCATCGCCAATCCATCCAGCCATGCCGCCGGGCTCAACGATGATGTATGCCATCGGGATCGGCTCTATACCATACTCTAAAACAGCTTTTGCACCAAGCATCTGGTTGATGATCAGATAATTCGGATCTCTCGAATTTAACAAACTCATAAAGAAAACTGCATCTGCATATCTGCTCAATCCGCAAGCACCTGACGGAAACAGGATGGTTGGAAGATCAGTGGCAGTCCTGATCGCACGCAGGGTCTCATCGAGTATGCCGCCGGATGCGCCAATCGAACCGCCGATCATGATTGCGCTGCTCCCGGATTTTTCCGCTGCCTCCGCAATATCGGACGCCACCATAGGGTCCTGTGCATCAGGATCGATCAATGTGAGATGAGCCGCACCATCTTTTTTTATAATATTTTCAAGATGTTGTTCTATGCGCATTTATCCTCGGCTTTCCTTCGATTTCATGCGCAGATGTTTGTAGCCGCACTTTCTACATCTGGTTGCTCTAACTGGATTGCGTGCGTTGCATTTCATACATATCTTCTTCCGCAATAGCCTGTTTTCTGCCTCTTCGAATCGTGTCATTATTCTATCCTCAACATCTGTATTCGGATGCTGTATATTAACATTGCCGTGCGCCTGAAACCCACCACATATCATATTTTTATTAAATTGAATAATTAATAATTTAATTAAAAATGGGTGATGAACGATGATGAAGACGGTGAAGCGATCGGTCTGCCTGCGAGAGCAGGGGTGCACTTATTTTCCGGACTTTCAAAGATAACTGAAACACCCCCCATTTCCCGAAATTTTTCGATATCATGCGCCAGCGTCGATCATTTCAGCAGGAACTGCCGAAAAGATCCTTGAAATAAAGAAGAAATCAGAAGGGATGCCGCACATCAGGCTGAAATCGTTCCAATATGGAAATAAAGCCGCTCTAATCGCAGTATTTGACGAACTGAACTTCTTAGAGACCGTGAACAAGCACACCGACAAGAAGAAGATCGAAGGCCTGACCATCGGCGAGTATCTCCTTTTAAACATTATTGGACGGTGCGATGGATCAATATCAGAGAATGCCATGCAAAAGTGGTTTTGAAAAATCCGCACTTAACATCCTCTGGAAGTTTCCCCACAAACTAAGCTGTCAGAACTTCTTAAATCACTATCAATATGTAGATCAAGAGACCAGCAGGAAGATGGGGGACGATTCGGTGCGCGGCGATGATCGAGATCTAAGCATAACGCCCCATCTACTCTTCCTGGACGAGTCAAACAGGTTCACATACATCGAAAAAGGAGAAGAGTTGCCTCAAAAGGGGAAGA
>DTYY01000020.1 GCA_012961645.1 Methanosarcinales archaeon
GAGCCGCGGGTGTTCGAGATCCTGAAGGCAGCCACGAATGCGCAGAGTGGATAGATTAATATTTAGATCACGCACGACGCCTAATAAAGAGGTGAATCATGACAACAGTAAAGAAGAAGCACGCCTATGATATTGCAGACCTGTTGATATGGCTTGGCATCGCGGTGGTCACCCTTTGGGCGATAGGGAAAACAATGGGATGGATATCCTCGCCAGTATGGGTGGATATGATGCCAATATTCGGCGGGATTGCGACAATCGCTGGGATCAGCATAAAGGTTGGCAGGGTGCTGCAGAAACTGGATGTAGTCATCGGTGATGTGGAACGGATCGAGGGCGAGATCAAGGTGATCGATAAGAGGGTGACTGTGCTGGAAGCATCGAAGTGATGTCGACCAACTCATGCGGCATTATCGCATAAAAGATGTGGAAGACCTGATAAGGCAGATCGAATCAGATGATGAACTGACAAAAGAATTCGAGGACTGAACTATGAAAGACGAATACCCAATATGCACACCTGGCGCACCTGTGAGCGTGCCGCAGATGACGGATGATGAAATCCGAGAGGGGCTCGTGGCAGCGGGTGCTGTGGTCATGAAAGGGTGTGAATGCGGCGGACGGTTCGAGCGGGTTGTTGTCAGGCACCTGCACGGGCTCAGATGCTTGAAATGCGGGATGGAAGCGTTTGAGTCCTGAATCGATGCGCACGGTTGAAAGGCAGATAGGTGAGAGACGTTCAGGGGTTAGATATGAGCGTCCGGTACGCATGCCGGAGCATGGCATACCGGTTTAAGCGGCGTTCTCAGAACTACTCGTTGACGGTGAAGAGTTGCTCGTGCCGTATGCGCACGACATCACCCGGCTTGACTCTCCCTGCGCCCACGAACGCAGCGACAATGCGCATTGTCTCGCTGTTTCGCTCGCTGGCGAACTGTGCGACGACCTCGTGCATGTCGTCACGGTGGCGGTTTTTTGCGATGTACGCAGAGGTCATGAAGGCTTCTATGTACTTAGTTCCAGCGAACAGGTTGAGGAGCATGGCGAAGTTTTCATGGTCTTGCTTAATGCGGCATTGATAGCGTTGATGTACTGTGTGCCAGTCACACTCGATGAACTGAAGGAAGGTGTTGACCATATCAGAGATCTTGCACATAAGCTGAGAGACCCACCAGTCACGATCCACAACAACACGGTCATGCCGGAGTACCTACGCAGACTTGAGCAGAAGGTTATCAATGATCGTGAAAAGCGCAAGATCATCAATGGACTGAACAGACTTGAGCAGCGATACCAACCAGATCGATACGGTGGCAAAAACAAGGAAGAGAACATAGCCAACAAACTGATAGCCACATTGGAGCGCACAGGACATCTGGAACACAAGCAGCGTGTCGGGCTGGTGTGGTTGCTGGATGATCAGTCTTGGACTCGCCAAGAAATCATTAATCTGTTCTTATCGAATGCAAGTGATGCGTCTGCCAGAGGTGGAGAGATCACGAGGTATCAGGTCGATCATGTGCTCAACTGGAAGCGTGATAGGCAGGTGAGATCATGAGCGGCTATCGTCTGGTTTACCGGCAGGTGAAAGGCTTCGGGTGGATGCCAGTATCCGAACCGGTGCGGGAGTCTATATAGAACCTCTGCAAGTTATATAGAATGGAAAGTTTATAGGTATATAAGCGAAATGAGATAATAATCATGCAGGCGACTGAGATCGATTCACAAGATGACACTGTGCAAATACCGACCAGAGACGAAGCACTTAAGCGGCTGTCGGAGGTTGTGGACTTCTGTGAGCACAAACTCCAGAACGGGCGGATCAAGGATCCGCCAAACGAGCGCATCCGGCAGGGGTGGGCGAACGCAACGATCAACGGACTCAAGGCTTATCTCGCTGCACTTCGGGACGCTCAACTTGACGACATCGACACGAGGCTGACAGCACTGGAGGCAGGCAGACCATAAGCATGAAAACACTCAACAGCAGGATTTCATCACTCGAATCACGACAGCATGAGACAAGACTGGTTGTCTGGTACAAAGATGAGGGTGAGTCTCTTGAACAATGCCTGAAAAGAAACGGCATACCAGAGGATTATCCACGAGATAGGCTTGTGGTTCTGGAGGTCGTATACGAGCCACCGGTTGCGGATGCTCGACCTTGCGAATCATGATGTTGAGAGGGGGTGAATCTATAATTTGATCGCGCCGGCTGCTGCCTGCAGGATCATGAGCGCGTCTGCGGATGTGAGCTTGCCATCGCCGTTCATGTCGCCCCACATCTGCCCCCGCCCATGAGAATCGGTCCAGTATCCAGATGGCGTGCTATTATCCCAATCCAAAATATCGATTACTCCATCGCCGTCTGAATCTGTTACGTTGGTGTGCGCGTCCGAACAGGAACATGAGAGGGTATACGTAATATCGAGTTTTGGACGCATCTCCTCACTGTAGTGCTCTTTTGAATTAAATGATAAACTTTCATAGCCATATTCGGTTCTTTCCGATTTAAGCATGATCGAAATGTTATTGTTGATCGAATCCTGGACGCTTTCTGCAGCATCCCATGAATACCAAGTTTCATCATGTACAACGGAAACGGTATCCACAGGGGTGGAATCTGCGGGTGGGATGCTATCCCATGTTATTGTATCTTCGCCCCATGAATCGGAACACTGGTAAGCTCCAACACTCACGCTGCTTCCAGAAATACTGGAATATAATTTCAAGTTTGCAGATGTGATGGTGGTTGTGATATTCGGCTCTACAGGTATCTGTGATAAGTCGAACTTGAGATAACTTCTTCTATATTCGTCAGGGAATGTATCAGAATCCCATATGTCAGTAGCCACATAGAGATAACTTGTGCCACCGTAGTTGGTTGCTGGGTTTTCAGAGTCTACGTACGCATCATCAGTCGGACAAAGTTCAATGTGGTATGTCTGTGCTGCGCCAACGCTGCACAGCGCGGAAATCAACAGTGAAATGCTGACAATTGTTTTCATATTCGCTCACCTGTTTTTTTCGATCAATTCAGCGTGTTCTGTGGTCAGTTCTGGAGCAGGTTTATCCAGAACACAATACCGCCCTACGAATTCGATCTATAAAAATGTTTGCAAAATCCCGCGCGTTAGTTGCTTCAGGAGATGAAAGCTGTGAAGAGATGGTTATATCAGCAATTGAACTTTGGCAACCGTGGTTAATGAGACACGCCAACAGCAGCGCGGTGACCCAACGGCGATGGTCAGATCGCGACAGTAGACATAATCATCACACTCCAGATGGCTGTGTGTGGAGAGCACAGCGATGATGCAGATGTAAGCGGCGATGGTAGGGTAACATCACTGGATGCGCTCATGATCCTGCATGAGGCAACTGCAACACCCACACCAGAACCTACACCAGAGCCAACGGTGTACATCAGCGATCTTAATCTTCAGGAGGAGTGGGTGAAGATAACTAACCCTGGCGCATCACCGGTAACAATGACCGGATGGAAGATCACCGACGAGGGCGAGAAACACACATACATTTTTCCTTCGTTCATTCTACCTGAACAGTTTTCAAATTCCCCCCTACAACTTGAAATCGACCTCAACAGTCTCTTTCAACATCTCCTTA
>DTYY01000021.1 GCA_012961645.1 Methanosarcinales archaeon
CCATCACCTCATTTGTTGGGTGAGACGACTATGTTTTATAGAATATATAATGTATTCGGAGGTAGGGGTATTCGGAACTACTGATATCACCGAAAGGTTTAAGCCCACCGCGATAGAGCATCTCTCCGCACAGAATATCCGTTCTGATGAAGAACGGATAGGAGGTAAACTGAACATGAATAGCAAAGTATTGCTGCTATCGGTCGCAGTGATCGCAGTCGGATTGTTCGCGCTTCCATCGACACTCTCGATGTTTGCAGGACAGCACTCGTGGTATGATCCGAAGGCCAGCGGCGGGATACCCTGTTCGAAGTGCCACTTCCTTGAGAAGGACGAACTATCTGGCAGCGGTGGACCGCACAGCCTATCATACGACGGGCTGGTGAACAGTACGATGGATTACGGTCCTGGTCCTGGTGATGAAGGCGGTTCCGAATTCTGGGGCGACGATAATGGTATAGATGACCGCTGTTATGGATGCCACCAGAGAGCAGGCAGCAATTCGAGCCACCCATTCCTTACAGGTTCATGGGATGATCATCGTAATGAGAAGCATGCCGCAATAGCGGTATGGTGTATCGACTGTCACCCATGGGTTGAAGCCGAACTCACACATAGTAAGGCTGCGCACCAGTGGTTCTATAAAGATCTGAATAGCAGTGCGGCGCCTGCCGATAACGTTGCCCTTCAGAAACCGAACCGGGCATGTCTCGGATGTCATACCCACGTCGGCGTGAACCTCTCATGGCAGCGCAACGAGTTCGTGAGTTACAATGTAACCTGCGATGGAACCGGCTATAACGTATACTGGAACAGGTCAGACGACCTTGGAACGAACGAATCGCGATTTGGTAGTGTGCCAGGCTGGACTTGATGGTATAAGTTAAGTCCCGCCATTTTCTTTTTTGTGCTCATGTCCGCCAGAAAAGTCACCCTCTGCATCGTGGTAATCACAATCGGTGTTTTCACGCTACCGCAGGCTTTATCGATGTTTTCAGGGCAGCATTCATGGTACGACCCGGATGGTCATGGCGTTGCCTGCGATAAATGTCACTTCCTTGAGATGGCTGAAATGGCATCAGGTCCGCACTCTGTGCTATATGAGGATCTGTATAATTCATCAGCCAGCTACGGTGGCACGCCTGGTAAGGCGGGTGGTGCGGCGTTCTGGGGCGGGGACACGATCAATGAACGGTGTTATGGATGCCATCAGGTTGGTAACAACGCTTCAGGCGAGGGCGGATGGGACGATCGGAACGATATCGTACATGCAGCAGTGACCATCGCCTGCACCGACTGCCATCCGTGGGTGGCTGGCGCGCTCGACAGAACCATATCATCGCACCGCGAGTTCTACAACAACCTGAATCTGACTGAGGAAGAGACGCTGGTCGGAGGAAACGAGGCGTGCATCGGGTGCCATACATCATCCGGTGTCAACATCTCATGGACGCGGAATGAGAAGATCACGTTTGCCGCAGGCAAAATAGGTGGCGAGTGGCAGGTCGGTGCGATGGGTGCAACTGGCGAAAGTGTCACATTCATCAGCACGGACGGCTGAATCATGCTATGGATCGATATCATCAAGGATATTCTATACGACATCGCATCAGGGATGGTCTTCAGTATCATCCTTGCGGCAATACTTTACACGTCGTACCTGACCGTGGTCAGAGGAGGTCCTCATCTTCATAAACTCGTGAACATTGCAAACGCCGCAAACGTCCGTGCATACAACAACAGGGTGGATGCGAAGATGAGGTGTTACCGGGAGACCACGAATAAGACTGGTATCGTCAGCACGGTGATACCGCTTATCATCGTCGTGATCTTTGCCCATCTCTTTTATAGCCAGATCGTCTTCTTTGCCGTGGTCGGTTCCGGGAGCATGGAGCCGACACTCATGACTGGCGACCTCGTGCTGATCCAGAATATCCATGTCAAGCCGCAGGTAGGCGATATCCTCATGTTTGAGACTAAAACGGTGCTGATACCGGTGATCCACCGGGTGGTCAGCGTTTCTGAGCGTGGGGTCAGGACGAAGGGCGATGCCCGCAAGCGTGCTGATGACTGGATCGTATCAGAGGATCAGATATGCGGAAAGTCTGTGGTCATCGGGGGAAACCCCATAGTGATCAAATCGATCGGCAGTTATTTCATAGAGGATGCCCGCGAGGGTGGGATGTACACCAAGTATGGCAAAGAATACGGTTTTGTGAAGAACGTCGTCCTGTCAATAAAATCGTTTGGACTCATCATCTTCTTTTTATGTATATTGATGTATATCCTCAGCGCAAAAAGGTCGTAACAAGGTATAAGTAGGCTGAACCTTGAGTTTCTGGTTATGCAATCAGGTGATAGAGGCGGACAGGCAAGAAAAACCGACATCTCGCTTCTTGATAAGTTCGGCGTATTCAGCATGGCCCTTGCATCGATATACCTGATCTACAAGTCGATATTTCCAATAATATTCAATCTAACAGGAGATTTTGACAAATTCGATTTCATCGCCAATCTAATCATCCTTGCGATCGGCATCGGAGTGCTTTATGGCGCGATCGTCTTTGCAAGAAGGACTGTGCTCTATGCCCAGTCCATAGACCACGCATTTGAGGATATCTATCCGAAGATCGAGCCGGTGCTAAGAGAGGTTGTATCGATTCAGGTCGATCTGGAGATGATGAGTGGTCGTCTCGATACCATAAACACAAGTATCGAGCATCTGAAGAAGCAGATGCAACCCGGTGATGGGGGTGGCGGAACTGGTGCAGACACGGGTGTTGCCGCCGGTACGAGTGTCACCGCATTTTTGCACCTTGTTATGCTGGTGAATATCACATTGGGTGTATTTATATTTCTCCTGCAATATCCACGCTGGTATGTCCCTTATGTGCTGACGATGCTGTATCTGGTCTGGTGGCTCGCGGTCACAACCGAGTACGACCTCTGGAAGGTTCCAGGATCATGGACATGGGTATTCGTGCCGATTCTAATCGTCCCAACGATATCCATCGTGACTGACATACTCGCAGGAAGCTACCTGCTGCTCGCGTGGATGGCGATCGGGCTGATGGTCTATACCAGTGCATACTATCTGTGGGGCAGGTATCTTGTGCGGGGCATACTCCCGTACGACCTGCATAGACGGTTAAAACCTGGTCACACGAAATTACACAGTCTGTATAGACATCGAGAGTCCAGAGAACCACAGGAGTCTCAGGAACCTCAAAAATCCGGAAACGGGCGTTGATGCCACGGCGAGACACTCAAATCCTTAAATCTGAAGATATCCTCCGAAACATTCCCATGCATCGATGCCAATGCATGTCAACCATGCGATTATGACGCTCTGGAGCAGCAACCCCATAAAAAGCGCGGGTATTGCTCTTTGCAGCGATATGCCGATTAAAGCAGCACTTATTCCGGCGAAGTGCCCTCCAAATATCAGTGTTGACAGAATTATCCCGATACTGCCGTATTTTTCTCTGTATCTCTCGGTCTCTTCGTGTGCTCTGTCCAGATACCATGAGACGTGTTTGAATTTCCTGATCGCATCGGTGATCCGGTAGAAGAGAAACGTCGGCAGCAGATTCCCGATGGAGGCTACGGCGATCACTGTCACAGGGTCGATGTTGCTGACGATTCCCACCGGAACGCCGATCCCTGCTCCGAGCGGACTTATGCTCACCAGAAAGACGTCGATGATATTCATGCCGCACGCCACATCACCATATCACTCAACCGCCGCATAATAATATTCCCCGCTTGCTTTCTGTTCCCGATCAAGCCGCGATCCCAGTTCATTGATCCTTGGTCGCTTTGTCTCCTCATCGCGTCTGAATGTGATATTCAGATTCTTAAGGAACCTGTTCATCCCCTCGCGCAGGTCAAACGGTCCGAAGACCTCGCCATGCACGGCAGGCTCTCCTTCGAAGACCAGCAACCGGTCGCTCAAGAGATCGACCATGTATATGTCGTGATCGATCACGATCGCAGTCACATGCCTGTTCTCGGCAAACCGCCTGATAGCTGCACACGCAGAGACCCGCTGCTCGACATCGAGGTGTGCGGACGGCTCATCCAGTATGTACAGATCAGCCTCCCTTGAGAGACAGGCGGCTATTGCAACCCGCTGGAGTTCTCCGCCACTGAGGTCTGATATCTTTCGCTGCATCAGGTATCTGAGCTGGAGCGGACCTGTGATCTCGGTCTCATAGTAACTGGTATCGACGTTGCGCGTGATGCTTCTGAGAAAATCGTGAACACGGAGGTCAGAATCAGGTTTTATGTACTGCGGCTTGTACGAAATCTTGATACCTGTGGATATCTCGCCTGTCGTAGGCTGGGTCACTCCGGCGAGCAGTTTTGCAAACGTACTCTTACCGATTCCGTTCGGACCGGCTGCACCGACAACCTCGCCCACGCACATCTCGCCGCCAGCAACTGCAAGAGAGAAGAGATCATACTTCTTTGTAAATCCTGAAAACTCGAAGAGCACTGGGATATCCTTGACCGATCGCGGCGCATGTACCTCGAAATCGATCGGCTTGGGTCTGATCCGCACATTCTCCTCTGGCAGAAACCCGCGCAGATACTGGTTGATCGCCTGCCGCACGCCTTTCGGGTGCGTGATCACACCGAAGCCGCCTGGTTCGCCGTACCCGATATGCACAACATCGGCGAGCAAATCAAGGATTGCGAGATCATGCTCGACGACCAGAACCGCGCTATCTGCCGCAAGCTCCCTGATCATGACCGCCGCGCGAATGCGCTGGTAGATGTCGAGATACGGGCTTATCTCGTCAAAAAAATAAAAATCAGCATCCTTAGCCATACATGCAGCGATCGCAATGCGCTGGAGCTCGCCACCACTGAGATCTCCTAAATCACGGCGGAGTATGTGTTTGATATCGAGTTTTGAGATCAGATTGCTTAGTTCTCCTCGTTCGTCAACCTTTTCGAGCAATTCTGATACAGTACCGCTGAAAATTCCAGGAATCAGATCCACGTACTGTGGTTTCTGCGATAATTTGATTTCATTTCTGGATATTTTCATCAGATAGTCCTGAAGCGAAGAACCGGCATAATACTTGAAGATGTCATCCCAATCAGCATCGATTCCGAGATTCGGCTTCAAATTTCCAGATAAAATCTGAACCGCAGTTGTTTTTCCGATTCCGTTCGGACCAAGTATTCCGACCACCCTGCCATGCTGCGGTATCGGCATCCCGTACAGCACAAAGCCGTTGATTCCGTATCTGTGTGCTGGCTCGGTCAGGGACTCGGGGAGTGATATGATCTTGATAGCCCCGAAAGGACATTTTTTGATGCATATACCGCATCCTATGCAGAGTTCTTCTGAAATAACCGGTTTTTTACCATCCATTTTGATGGTCTCATCGCCTGTCCGCACACGCGGGCAGTATTTGATGCACTCAAGCGAGCACATTTCCGGCTGGCACCGGTCCTGATCCAGTATTGCGATTCTCATGGATATACAAAGCTTACATCTGAATCGGTAAAAATATGTACCTAACCCATTTCCGTAAACTTAAGCTATCATATAGTTTTTCGGAAGGATAAAACTAATATATCATAACCAATACCCTCGCCATCAACCAA
>DTYY01000022.1 GCA_012961645.1 Methanosarcinales archaeon
GGAAGAGAAGGGCAAATTCTGAAGAATAGGAGGGGCATAGGTGAAAGAGAATGATGCAGAAGGAGGAGAAGGTGATAGTGATCCTTCTCGTGATGGCGCTGCTCTCGCTGTCGGTGCTGTACTTTTCAATATGATACCCACGCCTTCGCTGACCGTGGACACCATAATTATGCATCAGCAGAAGATCGTGCTGATCAAACGCAAGAATCCGCCGTTTAAGGATTATTACGCGCTTCCGGGCGGGTTTGTCGAGATCGGAGAGGCTGTTGAGGATGCGGCGCGTAGGGAAGCAGAGGAGGAGACCGGGCTTGATATTGATATTATCCGGCTGGTCGGCATATACTCTGATCCGGCAAGGGATCCACGCAGGCACACCGTATCAGCGTGTTATCTTGCAGAAGGCTCAGGCACGCTGCATGCTGGCTCTGATGCTGCCTGCGTCGAACTCTTCGATCATGAACAGATTCCAGAGCTGGCTTTCGATCATGACCGGATGATTGCTGATGCGTTTGAAAAATTCGTGGTGAAAAGCATCGGAATCGTGAGATCTCCAGTAAAAGAGCCTGCCCACCGCTGGGAAGAGGTAATATCGGAGGTTGTTCTGGATAAAGAGTACGAAGAAGGTCTGGACGGCATTGAAGACTTTTCTCATGGCGTGATCGTCTTCTTTATGCACAGAGCAGGGCGCAAAGTCGCCATGAAAGCCCATCCAAGGGGCAGGGCAGATATGCCGCTTACAGGGATCTTTGCTCTGCGCACGCCGCATCGACCAAACCCGATCGGCATAACCGTGGTCGAGATCATCAGAAGGGATAGGAACCGGCTCGTGGTAAGAGGGCTTGATGCGATCGATGGAACGCCGGTTCTGGATGTGAAACCTTATATACCGCACGGAGAATGGGGCGAAAAGGTTCCTGAGTGGGTCGAGAGGCTGCGCGGGAGGTGAGGGGTTACAAAACTTCGATGATGGTGGTAGATACCGGTGATCCAGACCGGAGGGTTGTCCACGCCGCTTCCATGATACAATCCGGCACGCTCGCATGATGCATCGATGATCAGCGCAACCGATGGCAGCAGGTCGTTGCCGTCGTTCAGGAAGTCCGCTGTGCTGTTGTACTGGCGCAGCGGATTGCTATAGTCGATGTTGCTCTGGAGATAGAGACCTATATATCTTGGTTCGCATGGTCTGCCATCTACCATTATGTAGTAATGTCCGTAAGACTCCATGCCAGCCACGTCGGCAATAGCGATCCGTGAGTCGATGCCGGCGCACCCGAGTGTTTCATGCGCAAGTACCGCCATCGGGCTACACCCGATAGACCAGATGACCGTGTAACCGACCATGATCATGATCACCATCCCCTCCAGAATGATTTTTTTGTCTGCGTTTCTATCAACCATATCCTTATGACTCCTTTTCTGCGCCTTGCAGGAGCCCTCGGGGGACGTTTTGGGGGTGGGAAGCATTTTGTGCAAATAGTGTGCACTCGGAGCTTTTTTTCGTGCAATGCTGACCACGCACCGAAGAATTGCCTTTGGGGTGCCTTCGCGTTTTTGATTCGGCTAATACATCCTGCAACACTTTGAATCGTGTGTTGCGCTCACATCAGAGATGCTTCAAAGGCATATAAAATGTCAAGAACCAGTGGTTCGGACGTATGGTCAGGCACCTACATGATGATCACCACATGCTACTCTCCGATATCCGTTCGTGTGGTTGAAAATTCAATTTATCGATTCTGGGGGGCTATGATGCCACTAAAGTGTTGCAGATGACCCGGGGACGACTATCAGACCTTTCCCACATCGACCAATGGGCTCGTTGCCTCGGGATCAGGGCTGCCAAAAACTTTACAATCCCTTCGAGCCAAAAGCAAACAAGAGACATGGATATCCAGACAAACAGCCACATACAACTCATCGATATCACCACGTCCCTGAATCAGGAGATCGCAGGCACCGGAACAGAGACCGGTGTGTGCATCGTATACACCCCTCACACCACAACTGCAATCATCATCAACGAGAACGAGACGGGGCTGAAGGAAGATATATTAAAATTTATAAATACCGTCGTTCCAAAGATTAGATACGCTCATGACCGGGTCGATAACAACGCACGCTCGCATCTGCAGGCGGTTTTGCTTGGAAATAATGCGTGTATCCCGATTGATGGTGGACGGCTGGCTCTTGGTACATGGCAGAGCGTTTTTTTCGTGGAACTGGACGGTCCTAGGAGACGCAGGCTCGTAGTGAGGACCATCGACACGACCAGACGAACATAACTCCCATTTACCGATGGAACATGAATTATAATACCATTACCCGCCTCATCGGTTCGGTACTGAAATTCGTCGGGATGGCGATGCTGGTCCCTCTTTTGGTTGCCCTCCTCTATGGCGAGGATTGCGATCCGTTTCTGATATCAGCCGTCATAACTTTCATAGTTGGCATCGTTCTCGGTCTGAAGACTTATGAAATCGACAATCTCCCTATAAGGGAGAGTTTTGCTATCGTCGCGCTTGGCTGGTTCGCGGTAGCGGTGTTTGGGTCATTGCCATACGCGTTCAGCGGAATTTCCATACTGGATGCATTCTTTGAATCGATGGCAGGGTTCACAACCACCGGCTCGACCATACTGCCCGATATCGAGGCACACTCAAGGAGCCTACTCTTCTGGCGCAGTTTCACCCAGTGGCTCGGCGGCATGGGAATCATCGTGCTCTTCCTTGCGATCCTCCCAAAGCTTGCGGTGGCAGGGCGTGATCTGTTCCGCGCAGAGGTGCCCGATCCGATCGGTGATAAACTGAGACCGAGACTCGGACAGTCTGCAAAGATACTCTGGTCGGTCTATGTGATGCTCTCTGCCGCCGAGGTGATCGCACTCTGGATCAGTGGAATGGATGTGTACGATGCACTGTGCACCACGTTCAGCACGATGTCAACAGGCGGCTTCTCGCCGCACAGAGAGAGCATCGCATTCTTTGGCAGCCCACCGATCGAGCTTATTGTAACCTTCTTCATGATTGTTGCGGGCGCCAACTTTGCACTGCACTTCTGGATACTGCGCGGCGAACAGAAACGTCTGTTGCATGACCCCGAGTTCAGGCTATACATCTGCATCATCTCATGCGCCACGGTGCTGATCACGCTCATGCTATGGCGCAGCAGCGGAATCCACTCGATCCGGCTGGCGTTGTTTCAGGTGGTCTCGATCCTCACAACCACTGGATTTACGACCGCAAATTTTGATGAATGGCACAACACAGCCAGAATGATCTTATTCGTGGTTATGTTCGTCGGTGGGTGCGCCGGATCAACGAGCGGTGGAATCAAGATTGTTCGGATACTGTTGCTTGCCAAATACGGGTATCGCGAATTGTTCAGGTCGCTTCACCCAAAAGCGATCCTGCCTGTCCGGCTCGGGAGAAAGATGGTGCCACAGAATGTAATCGAATCGATATTGTCATTTTTTA
>DTYY01000023.1 GCA_012961645.1 Methanosarcinales archaeon
ATCATAGACATTTCTACCCTCAAATAGCAGTTCTCCAGTGATGTGGCAGTCTTTGATCAGATCATTCATCCGGTTGATGCATCTTATGAACGTGGACTTGCCGCAACCGGATGGCCCGATTATTGCAGTTATCTTCTTCTCTGGCATCGCAATCGTTATGTCTTTCAAAGCCTGCGTACTGCCATACCAGAGATTTAATCCCCTGCTCTCGACTTCGATCTCAGTTCCTGCCATGATACCTCCCATAGCGCATCTGAACCGCTATCGCTGCGAGGTTGATCAGAAGCACCATTGCAAGCAGTACAACCGAACTCCCGTAAGCCATTGTATCAGATATCCCCTCCGATGCAAGGATATAGATGTGGTATGAGAGCGCACGCACCGGATCGAAGAGCGATGATGGCATCAGAAGCGATGACCCGGCTGTGAACATGACGACAGCCGTCTCACCGATCGCCTTTCCTATCCCCAGTATGACACCGGTCATGATACCCGGAACAGCGCCCGGGAGCACAACCCGGCTCACGGTCTGCCACTTTGTCGCACCGAGTGCGAAACTTCCCTCGCGAAGACCCATCGGCACCGCCTTGATTGACTCCTCTGACACCCTGACTATCCACGGCAGCACCATGAACATCAGCGCAAGCCCACCTGATATGATCGAAAAACCGAATCCGAGGTATATCGCAAGGAATGCATATCCGAATAGCCCGATCACGATGGATGGAATGCCTGCCAGGCATTCGACACCGAATTTGATGATACCTGTCATCGCATTCTTCGGGGCATATTCTGCAAGATATATCGCAGCACCGATGCCGATCGGGACAGCCGAGAGCATTGCAACCACCATGAGACAGAATGTTCCCAGTATCGCGGGGAGTACGCCACCCTCTGCACCACTCAGTCTTGGCGATTCGAGCAAAAAGGAGAGATTCACCACGGGAATTCCTCGTATCATGATATAGCCAAGAATGAATAAGAGGATCAGTATGGCTATGGATGCAGATGCCCAGAGCATCACCTTTGCCAATTTATCCGACGTTGCTGGCGAGACCAATGTACTGGCGGTCATCGCTCTACCCCCATCCTTGATTTGAGTACTTTATTTGATATCGCGTCCAGTATGGCGACCACAATGAATAGCACGACCCCGGTTGCAAATAGCGCTTGTGTATGCTCTCCTGTTGCATAATTCATCTCAAGCACAATATTTGAGGTCATCGGTCTCACAGGATCGAGTATGTCGTAGATCGGAGATGGGAGCATCGAGACATTGCCAGCCACCATCAGAACCACCATCGTTTCACCGATTGAGGTAGCCATTGCGAGTATGACTCCGGCGACGATTCCTGATCGTGCACTCGGCAGGATCACTTTTTTGATCGTGTGCCAGTGTGTTGCACCGAGTGCAAGCGATGCTTCTTTATAGTCCTTCGGAACGGCTCTGATCGCATCATCCGATATGCTGATGATGCGCGGAAGCGCCATAATCGCAAGGATGATCGAACATGTGAGGATGGAGAAACCCCATCCTCCGAGATGGTCTCTGATGTATGGAACGAGTAGCACAAGCCCGACAAACCCGAGTATAACAGACGGGATGCCGACCAGGAGTTCGATTGCGTGTTTGAGTATGGACCTTGCCCACTCCGGCGCGATTTCGGCGAGAAAGACCGCACATGCAATCCCGAAAGGTACTGCCATGATCAGCGAACCGATTGCGACATAGAACGAGCCCACGATCATCGGGAAAATCCCATAAGAGGGTTCTCCGGTCATCGCTATGGGATTCCATCTCATTCCGAGAGCGAAATCGACGATCCCCACTTTTGCGAGGATCGGAAGACCTTCTCTTAGTAAAAAAATCAGTATCAGTGCAACGGTTGTGATCGCAGTCACCGCCGAGATGAATAAAAACGCCTCGATTATCCTCTCACCGAGTTTTTGGGTCATTGTGAAAACGCATCCCTCATTATTTTGTGATGGGCGACCTCACCGTCTTTAGGCGGGTTTCTAATGCTAAAACTGGTAGCGGCGTTGGCATATATACCTTGCCCCAATAAACATATAGAATCTATACATACTATATATGGATCGCACGTATTTGCAGGGTTCAACGATGCGAACCATTCTCAAGCATAAGTAATATTAGATAGACCCTGGAAAAATGAGATGGATGGAGGCTACTAAAACGCAGATCTTCAGAATCGATCATGCAAACTTCGGTAAAACGATCAGGATGGCTGCCAGAATCATCAGAGAGGGCGGGACTGTTGCGTTTCCCACTGAGACCGTGTACGGTCTTGGAGCCGATGCCCTAAATCCAGATGCGGTTCTGAAGATATTACGAGCAAAGGGGCGCCCCGCCGACAATCCGCTGATCGTTCATGTCTCGTCAAGAGAGCAGATATGTAAGATCACTGAGGATATCCCGGAGTGTGCCTTTGGCCTGATGGATGCTTTCATGCCAGGTCCGCTCACATTGATTCTGAAGCGAAAGGCGATAGTGCCAGGTGTCACTACAGGTGGTCTTGATACGATTGCTGTGCGGATGCCTGATCACCGGGTGGCGCTTGGGCTGATCAGGGAATCGGACACTCCGATTGCAGCACCCAGCGCCAATCTGTCAGGTAGACCAAGCCCGACGACGGCTGCACATGTCATGGCGGACCTTGCCGGCAGGATCGATGCGGTCATCGACGGCGGGCAGGTCAGAATCGGGGTCGAGTCAACAGTGCTTGACCTGACGTCAGATATTCCAACCGTACTCAGACCCGGCGGCGTCGGGATTGAGGAGATCAGAGGGTGCGTGGGTAGAGTTCTTGCCGGATATCATGAGCCAATACCAGACGTCGGTGGAGTGGTAAGGTCTCCAGGGATGAGATACACGCATTACGCCCCTGAAACAGCCGTAGTACTGATCGAAGGCGATCCTGAAAGTGTTGCAGCCAGAATATCGAGGTTGATAGCCGAATATCACAAAAAAGGCAGGCGTGTCGGACTTCTGGTAACAGAGGAGACTGCAGAACAGGTGTCAGGCGACGAAGATCTTGTATTGTGCCGTAGGGACGATTTGGAAGCGTATGCACGCAACCTCTTCGGGGGTCTGCGATATCTGGATGGGCGAGATGTGGATGTTATTGTTGCTGATGGATCTATAAAAAGCGAGGGGGTTGGAGCAGCTGTTCTCAATCGGTTGAGGAGGGCGGCAGGAGATCGGTGATCGGAGCATCAGAGCCAGAAAGTTTTTATACGTTAATGTTACCTATATCTAACATGGAGTTAGAAATAAATAACTTCGAGAGCAGAGACAGCATAGGAGAATGAAACCAGATGAAGAGACAGACGAAACAGATAGCAGCAGTCCTGCTGGTTCTTGCAGCCGTCCTTATCAGCGGGTGCGCCGAGCAGGTGTCTGAGATGTCGGCAGACGAGATTGCGTCCATGATGGAAGCGAAGCAGGCAGAGATCGATGACTTCTCAGCCACGATGGTCACGACATCGTCGTATGGTGGAGAGGACATGACCATGCGGGCGACTATGCTGACCAAACCGCCGGATAAAAGCCGCATCGAATACAGCGAGCCGGCAGAAGCCGCAGGCGTGGTGCTGGTCACAAATGGTAGCACGATGTGGACGTACGACCCTGCAAGGAATCAGGTGACGAAGATGGCGCTTCCGGAGGATATACCATCTGAGATGGAGTACACTGAGATCGTTAAGGATATTCTGGACAAGAACGACATATCCCTCGAAGGTGTCGAGGATGTTGGTGGGCGGAGCACGTATGTGCTCAAGGCAACGCCAAAGAACGAAACCGAGCGTGAATTCGTCTCAAATATGCGCGTATGGATCGATCGTGAAACCTGGATGCTTCTCGGGATTGGGATGTACGATAAGGACGACAATCTCATCTCGAAGGTGGAATACAGGGACATAACGTTTAACACTGGCATCTCTGACAGCGAGTTTATATTCGAGGCGCCTGCTGGAGCCGAGGTTGTGGAGACGTCACTTGAGGATATGATGCCTGAAGAGATGACGCTTGAGGAGGCGAGGGCGAACCTCACGTTCGATCTGAGGGTGCCGTCGTACCTGCCGGAAGGATATGAGTTCGACCATGCGATGATACTTGGAGATGCGATGTTTGGCGACGGGCAGGAGATGGTATCGCTGAAATACACGGATGGATCGGAGATATTACACCTCACAGAGTGGGTCAGCGGTGATTCGGGTCGGTCAGAACCTGCGATGGGTGATCCGGAAGTTGTGAGCATCAACGGCACAGACGGAGAGTTTACGTCGATGTTTGGCATGAACACGATCCGGTGGAGCGCAGATGGTATCGATTATTCGCTCTCTGGTGCGTTTGAGAAGGACGAGTTGGTGAGAGTAGCGGAGTCGATCTGACTCCGTCTTTTTTATTTTGTGCGAGAAAAGGAGATACAGTGCTCAAATACAGAAGGAGTGTGTCGGAATGTGTTTGAACAGAAAGAAACTTCTGCGGATGGCGCTTATCACGGGCATAGTGGTGGCAGCTATATGTGAGGGGATTGTAATCATTTCCATATATCTTATTACTGGAAATATTGACATTGTCTCTATAGAGTCTTTAATTCAGTTTATACTGATTGTCGGGATTTTTGTGATCGGTGTCCCGATCACGCTGTATATTGCAGGCATACGAAAGGGGGATGAAATCCTTGTTGATGAGCGGACGATCGCCATATCTAATAAAAGCAATACGAATGCGTTGATAGTCGTACAGATGCTGCTGATCCTTTATCTCGCCTGGAAATATGGTTACACCCGGGAGTTTGATTGGCAGATTGCTGCTATATTGTTCATCGGGTGGTTGACTCACGATATCTCGAGGAGGTATTATCAGCGGAAGGCGATGTAAATGAAAATAAGAAATGATAAAGATATCCTGCGTTTCTCAGGCATTGCCGTTCTATCGATCCTCACCGGCACCCTCATGATGAATTTCCTTTCCGGTCCCACCTACTTTGGAATCGGTTCTATCCTGATCCTCATGGGGATTACTGCGATCGTCATAGCCATCATTGCAGCAGCAACACCCAGAGAAGACCTGATAAAGGATGAAAGGTCTGTGAGAGTCAATGAAAAGGCAGGTTATCATGCGTTCGTAATCCTCCTTCTCACGATGGCTCTTCTTCAAGCAATAAGCATGATCTGGAGATTAAACTTCAATTTTAAGGCTGTTATACCCGATCTCTTCATTGTAGGGATCTGTTCGTGGATCCTGCTTCGGTGGTATTACAATCGGAGGGGCGACATCGTTTGAAAACCAGAATCAAGGAACTGCGGGCGAGGTACAACTTAACTCAGGAGGAGCTTGCAAAAAAGGTCGGGGTAAGGAGGGAGACGATCGTATTTCTCGAGAGGGGGAAGTACAACCCGTCGCTCAAGCTGGCGCGTGATGTCGCGAAAGTCCTGGAGACGACGATAGAGGAGCTGTTTATTTTTGAGGATGACTGATCGCCCCTGCCCTGTAAGGTCATGTCCATTGTGTTTCGATGACGATTACTCGTTTCGATAAACTTCTGGACGTTGAGGTGTAGTGCGGGGTTTATATAGTGCTGAAGATACATTCTATCGAATATGAAAAGTTTTTCACCTCTCTAAACGCCTTTGATATGTTACTTGTTACCGAGGGTTCGTTTGAAGAGATATCTTCTCACTCCACATGAGAATATAAATATTTTTTATTATATCTGTTTAATCGAAGTGGTCATTACATCCCCATACGCCTTATTCCAATCAATACAAGCATGCACCCGATTGTTAATATAGCTTCAAATGCAGGAGTTGTTTTGGTGTTTGTTTCTTC
>DTYY01000024.1 GCA_012961645.1 Methanosarcinales archaeon
CTTCCAAAATAATCCCTGTGTGTTTCCAGTTTACTATTCATATCATCTTTGCTCTTTTGTAATGACAACCTGACCATTACATTATCTTTGCTCTTTCTCCATTTTCTTCTCCTCGCGCTCGACTTGATCCCCTAATATTGCTCCGATCACGCCGCCGACGATGACGCCCACCGGACCACCCAATATGCCAACTGCACCACCCGCAATCATGCCAAGTAGTGCACCACCTCCTGTTGTCGGTTCTTCTGGTTGTTCATTCATCGGCATGTTTTACATCAGTTTATTCGCTCACTGGAACCACACGTTCCATTCTGGCACCACGAACGATGATGACCGAGCATGGAGCAGTGGATGCGACCTTCTCAGAGACACTTCCGATCAGTAACTTTGAAACTATGCTCTTTCCTGAGTATCCCATCACTACCAGATCAATCTCTTCGTCCCGTATGATCTTGAGGATTTCAGTCGCAGGCTTGCCATCACGTACGATGATCTCTGCATCGACGCCTTTTGATTCCGCGATTTTTCTGACCCGGTCAGCGATCCTTGCCGAATCATCGAGCAGACGCTGGCGCATCTTCTTCACTGCCGATTCAGGAAGTTTTATCACATCTCCGTAACGTCTGCCAGCGCCAACGCCGCCAGCTGTGACCACGCGTGTGTCTGTGAGGTAACCGAGATCGACGATGTTGCATGCAGAGACCTTTGCACCGACCCGTCTTGCCGTGCTCACGCCTGACTGCGCTGCGTATTCGGCATCCTTTGAGCCGTCGGTCGGGATGAGTATGTTTTTGTAGTCGCCGGTCGTGGGACCGCCGCGTACCAGCATGAGATGACAATCAGCACCCCTGAGCACGCGACTTGCGATCTGCCCGATGCGTTTTGAGTGGCCAGCTCCGGTCGCGCCCATAAAAATCACGCTGGCATCGATCTCGATTGCCTCGTTGAGGATCTCGTCGAATGGGTATCCGAACAGCACCTTTGCTGACTTCAGAGTCGCTCCGCGTTCTGCTGCTATTTCCCTTACCCTTTCAAGGTATGATTCCCCGGCTGCTTCCATATTTTCGATGATCTCTGATTCCTTGTATATGTTTGAGTCCACTACGTGGATGGCGGTCAGTTCCGCGCCGTAGATCTCGGTGAACCGCACAGCATGTGTGACCGCGGCATCTGACTGGGCTGAACCATCAACCGGCACCAGATATTGGAATTTTGCCATTGTATTTGCACCTCATCTCGATACACTGTATACTCGCTCGGCACGGGCACTCTTCACCACGAATACCGAACAAGGCGCCGTACGCGCAACCTTCTCAGATACACTTCCAAGTATCCATTTGGAGACCCTGCCCTTTCCTGTATATCCGATCACAGTGAGATCGATCTTCTTGGTATTGATCACCTTCAATATCTCAACCGCAGGTTTTCCTTCCCATATCAGGGAATCTGTTTCGACTCCTTTTGCCTCACCAAGCGTTACCACATCAGCAGTGATCTGTTCCGCCTCTGTCATCTCCCTCTTGCTGCCGATGTGTATCATCGAACAGACTGTTAAATTGGCATGGTATCTGTGCGCTATACTCGCAGCAAACGTCGCGGCATATTCGGCATCGATCGAACCGTCTGATGGGATCAAAACATTTTTGTAAAAGTCGTCGTTTTTGAGCTTGTCACGCACCAGCAGTATGTGACACCGCGCACCGCGAAGCACTCTCTCTGCGATGCTGCCGATCGTTTCGTCTTCGATGTGATCCGCCCCACACGCGCCAAGAATGATCAGACTGGCATCGATGTCTTTCTGTGCTCTCACAATCTCGTTGTGTGGCGAACCTCTCATGACCATTGCCTCGAGAACCGCAATTCCGTGATCCTTGCACTGGTCCCGCGCAGCGTCCACCAGCGACTGCCCGATCGCTGTCTGCTCCTCGATATCCGACTCATCCTTATACACTCTGGTATCAACCACGTAGATCGGTGAAATCTCTGCGTTGTACATCTCTGCCATCCGTATGGCATGCTTAATGGCTACTTTGGAATAATCAGAACCATCAACAGGTAATAGGAATTGAAACTTTACCATAGGCGACACCTCGTTGTTATGGACTGTTTAATAACACTTAAGTCTATTTCTCAACAAAAATAAAATATAGATGGTTGAATAAATCAACCATCGCAATCTTACATCTGCTTGTCTATGTATGGGTTGTCAGGCAGCGTGAGATCGAGCCCCATCGCTTCTGCAAGGATCTCCATCTGATCCTTGAAGATGATCTTCGTGTCCATCGCGTTCATGCCGTCCATAATGTTTCGCCTGCAGAACGGGCAGGTGCTTGATATGATGTCGGCATTCACGAGTTCGGCATCCGCAACCCTCTTCTGCGCCATCTTGAGCGCCAGATCCGATACTCCTGCCTTGATTCCACCGCCTGCTCCGCAGCAACGCTGCAGTTCACGAGTTCTTGCCATCTCGACGAAGTCAATACCAGGAACCATGTTATACAGTCTTCGTGGTGGATCAAATACACCGACGTGCCTTCCTGTGTGGCAGGAGTCGTGCATCGTCACTCTCTGTTTCAGCGGGTTCTTCCAGTCGAAGTCGCTCTCTTGAAGCGTGCCATCGTCAAGAAGCCTGCCCACATACTCGCTCAAGGCGAGAATCTCGAACGGGAGTTCATCTCCGCCTTCATAGAACTTGGGCCAGTCGATGATACTGGTTCGATGACACCCGGCACACGCATAGATCACGGTCTTGACACCCTTATCGATCATCGCGTTCACATTGTGGTTCACAAACTCCGAAGCCAGTTCAAGCTGCCCTGTTCTGATCAGAACAGAGACACAGCACCATTCCTCAGGTCCGAGCATGGTAAATGGGATATCCAGTGCCTGCAAAACTCTCGTTGTCGCAACACCGACGCGCTGCATCCGATATGCTGCTGTACATCCTGTGAAGTACGCGACATCAGCCTTGTCCTTGATCTCGATATCCTCAGGAACCCAGCAGAGCCGGTCCTCCTGATCAGCAGCAAAGACGTTGTGAGATGCTAAAAGATCCACAAAACCGGTCTGCTTACCGAATGGTCCGCGTTTGTTGATCACGGCGTTCCTGCGGAACGATTCCCATATCTCCACGGTGTTTATGGATGCCTCACAGACCGTACCACAGATGCCGCATGTCGTGCAATGGTAGATCTCGTCCTTCAGTTTCAGGACGTCGTCTTCCGCAATCTGTCTCGGACCAAAGAGCTTTGCGCGTAAGCCGTAGCCCTTGTTGATCATCTCACGTGTGGTGGTGAGCTTATTTTTCGGCGCAAAATCCATCTTCTGGACATCGGTCATGCCCTCTCTGCCCTCTGGGGTAAAAGTCTCTTCTCTGATCTCCTCATAAACAGGACACCAGTTCAGACACTCACCGCACCTGGTACATGCATCGATCTCGAGGAGCTGCGATGTCGTGAAACGCTCGGTCGTAAGAGACGGTTCTCTTCTCGCCATCACTCACCACCTCCGTGTACGAGGATCGAGAGCGGCGTTGCGATGATGTGGATATACTTGGTGAACGGTATCATCGCGACACAGAAGAGGAGCGAGATCACCACATGGAAGAGTGCGGCTGGTGGCGCTGCTGTATTACTGATTCCCAGACTCCAGAAATCAGTGATCGCAGTTGCATATTCAGTGCCATGATATTTGATGCCCTCTGAGATGAAGCCTGTTATCACAATGATGAACAATCCACCGGTCAGGAACGCATCGTAGAATGTGGTACCATTCCGAACCTCTGTGATGAACAGCCTTCTGGCGATCGCGATCAGCACACCGATGAGCAGTACATAGCCGAATACCGTGTTCAGCATCACAATCGCTGGGAAGCTCTCGACAATAGGGCGCCCCACAGTGATGGTATCGTGGAACATACCGCCATACTTGTGAAGGATTTCCACCACAAATATCACCAGCGAGAAGACGAAGAGCATGATCCAGCCCCAGAAGATCGTTATGTGCATGACCCATCTGAGGATGCTTCGCTTCAGGATGCGCCGCTGGACCAGGATATCCAGAATGAGGGTCGTGATCACACCCTGTTCATGTTTCTTGCTGAATATCTGGGACAGGAGTAGCTTCAGGAAGCCTCCGATGCTGCCGCCCTGACCTTCTTTTCCGTATCCTGCGGATCCGTAGCCCCATTTTTTCATCTGAAACAGTAGCCCTCCAAGAAATAGTATGACCGTTGCAAACCCTGCAACCATCATAATTCCAAAAGAGA
>DTYY01000025.1 GCA_012961645.1 Methanosarcinales archaeon
CACATTTGGAAGAATATGCCGCCATAAGATGTAGAGATCACTGCCACCAATCATCGTCATTGCATCATTCATGCGTCCGAGCATCTGGAATCTGATAGCTATATTCATGATATTCGGATGGACGATGCCGGCAAGAATCATCAGATCAGAGGTGTTGACGCTCAGGACTCGATATTACATCGATGCAACGAAGATGATTGGTGGCAGTGATCTCTACATCTTATGGCGGCATATTCTTCCAAATGTGGTTCCACTGGTTGTTGTCCAGTTCATCATGGAGGCGATCCATGTAATATTCGCAGAATCAGGGCTCAGTTTTCTGGGACTTGGTGACCCGGTAGCAAGGAGCTGGGGTATGGTACTACATTACGCATTCGAATGCCCAATCATCTATGTGTCGGATGTCTGGATGTGGTGGATGCTTCCGCCCGGACTCTGTATCGTTTTTACGGTACTTGGACTCACGTTCGTGGGCTACGCTCTTGAGGAGACACTAAATCCAAAACTGAAAAGCTCTGTTATCGGGACAGAACTATGACTTTACTGAGAATCTCTTACCTGAAGACCTGGGTTTCCGACTCCTGACGGCATCGTGAGAGCAGTGGACAGAATCGATCTCTCGATATGTAGGAAGGAGACCCCCGGCTTGATCGGCGAAACCGGCTGCGTGAAGGCGGTACTTGGTCTTACGATCAGACTCCGTCAGGGACTGAGCAAGAGAGATGCGGAATCGAGTAGCCGGAACTCCTCGAAGTTGGTAGAGGGCATTATGTGGCATGTCCTCTCGCTTTATGTTACGTATCAAAAGATTTATAGCCATAATGACGCGAAGTTATGAAAAATATGATTATGCAGATCGAGGTAATTTCAAAAAAGATATTACCACTCATACCGGTTGTGACACTTATGCTATTCACGACCGGTGTGGCAGCACAGGAAGAAGAGGATGTCAGGGTCAGGGTCAACGCACCTGAATTCATATCTGGCACGTTCGATGTCACCATCGATATCGATGATGTGACCAATCTCTACGGCGGACAGTTTGATCTCTCTTTCGATCCAGACGTTATGAACGCGAATGGTGTTTATGAGGGAGAGATTGATGGCATAACGGTGCCGATAGATATGTGGCGTCTGGTGGAGGATGACCGAATCCGCGTGCTCTTCAATATCGACGATAGCGAGAACCCTGAAGGGGTTAGCGGATCTGGATATTTGGCATCAATCCGCTTTGAGGTGGTGGGGGATGATGGCGATGCCAGTGACATTGAAATATCTGAGGGACTTCTCAGCTGTTATGGATCTGAGGATAACCCGCTATTAGCGGGCAATCCCACGCAAAAAGAGATGAACGCAGACTGGTCTGGCGATGTGGTGACTGTTGGTGACACTGGCACTGTCAAGACCGAAAAAAGAGCAGAAACGCCGGTAAAGACCGCAACACCGAGATCAACATCCCCCTCATCGCTCGATTCAGGTGCAGGACCGGTTACCGCATCAACCCCTGCAACAGAGCACGTATCAGATGCGGCAGTACCGGTCGGAACATCCGAACGAGATGAACCGGACGGATGGGACGTGCTGGCGGAACACAATTTTATCGGGACCTACCTATTTATTGGATTGCTGGCTTTCGCCTATACGCTGATATTACTCAGATGATTATGTACAGAGATAGAACCCTACAACGACTTGCAATCATTGCGCTAATACTAACCCTGTCTGCGATCTTTGCAGCCCATGCAACAGCGGAGGAGACGACAGTCTATGTCGATGCTCCTGATTTCGTATCCAGCAGCACATTTGATGCTGAAATCAAGATTGAAAACGTTTATGAACTGAATACTGGGGAGTTTCATCTTCTCTTTGATCCGAATGTTGTGAACGTAACCGATGTTACGGCTGGGAGCATAGAGAATATGAGCATAATGTTTACGAGTGTGCGTTGTGATAAGATCCAGGGTATCGGTATTATCAAGGTGTTGTTTGATATCAGTGGCACGGGTGGGGCGAGCGGTTCGGGGAGCCTGGCAACGGTCGCTTTCGAAGTGACCGGAACAGATGGGAATTGCAGTATCTTGAATATATCCAATACCGAATATGTGTACTTATTCTATGAAGGAGAACTCGGGAATGTATCTGCTGGAGAGATAACTGCGGAATGGGAGAACGATATTGTTTGCATCGGTGGTCCGTCGTCTTCAGAGGACGGACCAGAAGCCAAAGTTACCATTTTTGTGGAAAATCGCGATGACGATGACCTCACCGTCTATCTATACATCGATGGGGATTATGAAAAATGCAAAGAAATCAAAGATGAGTCTCATGTGGAATATTGTGATGGTCGTAGACTGACCGAAGGAGTTCACACTTTCGAGATCAGATGGCACGATTATGACACCGATAAAGATTATGTGAAAACCGAAGAACGCAGTGTATCAGGTACAACTGCTGTGACTCTCAGGACAGATGAACATACCGAAGATGATGATAAGATCAGTGCCCATGTGTATGTAAAGAACCTCGATGACGATGATCTGGACGTTTACCTCTACATCGATGAGGCGTATAAAAAGTATAAGAGCGTCTCGTCTGGCAGCGTAGGTGACTATGGTGAATATGAGTTTGAGAAGGACGAAGATGCATTACATTCGTTCAGGATCGAATGGTCCGATTCTGGTACC
>DTYY01000026.1 GCA_012961645.1 Methanosarcinales archaeon
GCGGAAAACGGAAGTTTGAGATGGGTCGTGACGCCACTGACACGCATCTTGCAGAGATGCGCAGCAGGAAGGTGCGCACCTTCGGCGGAAACCAGAAGATACGCCTGTACCGGTGCGATGTGGCAAACGTGACTGATCCGAAGGACGCCACAACCCGCAAAACCACGATCGAGACGGTGGAAGGAAATCCTGCGAATCAATATTATACCCGGCGAAACATCATCACCAGAGGTGCTATCATCAAAACCGAGCTTGGTTCTGCACGGGTGACCAACCGACCAGGGCAGGAAGGTTTCGTAAACGCTGTGCTGATCTGATCCTGTCTTTGGTCATGCCTCGTGACCTGACTACCGCAGGAAAACTTAATATGCATGGGTGCATTGATTTGTTGGTGCGCCATAGTGATACCATACTCCTCTCGATTTCCAACTGGTGTAGGGTCATCTATGGATGGGCTCGTAGCTCAGTCAGGCAGAGCACCGGGCTTTTAACGTCTGCGGCGGCGTTGCTGCTACGTGCGGAAACCCGATGGCCGAGGGTTCAAATCCCTTCGAGCCCGTCGCAACATCATCACGGTTCTGCGGAGGGATTCTTATAGGATTCAGCATACTTGAACATGTAATGGTTCCGGGACACCGGGTACTCGATGACGATGAGGTGGAGACGATACTTAGTAAATACGAGATCGAAAGAGAGAGATTGTCCAAGATCCGGATGACCGATCCGGTGATAAAGGAGATTGGTGCGAATCCAGGTGATATCATAGAAATTACGAGAACGAGCGAAACAGCTGGCAAGTCTATGTTTTACCGCCTGGTAATCGAGTGAGGGAAGATATGTTAGATCGAAAATTATTATCCAGAGCATATTTTATCAAGGAGAAGATCGTGCAGCATCAGGTTGATTCATTCAACGAATTCATAGACCACGGTCTTCAGAAGGTCATAGACGAGATGGAGGTCATCGAAACCGAGATCGGTGGTATGGACGCTGATTCAGAGACGTTTGTGCGTCTCGGCAACATCTCAGTCTCGCATCCTGTGGTTAAGGAGGCAGACGGAGCAGTGGATCGGCTATTTCCGTCCGATGCACGGCTGCGCAACCTCACATACTCAGCACCAATCAACCTTGAGATGACCGTTGTACAGGACGGAACCGAGAGCAAACCACAGACTGTGGAGATAGGCATCCTTCCGGTCATGCTACGGTCAAAAGTCTGCAACCTGCATGGTCTCTCTGACGACGAGTTGCAGGTGCATGGCGAAGACCCGCTCGATCCGGGAGGCTACTTCATCACCAATGGCACAGAACGGGTGATAATGACGCTTGAGGACCTTGCGCCGAACAAGATCATGACCGAGAGAGACCAGAGGTATGGCGATCAGATCGAGATTGCAAAGGTGTTCTCAGAACGGCACGGATACCGGGCTCTGACCGTGGTCGAGCGCGGGCGCAAATCGATACTTGAGGTAACGTTCCCGTCGCTTCCAGGGCGCATCAACTTTGTCACGCTCGTTCGCGCGCTCGGGCTTGAGAAGGATGAAGACCTTGTAAAAGCGGTCTCTGACGATCCCGAGATCCAGGAGTTCATGAAAGAGAACCTTGACGAGGCTGAAAACACCGGAGTATTTACGCAGGGAGACGCACTTGAGGAGATCGGAAGCATCGTTGCCGCAAGACAGACAAAAGAGTACCAGACACGCCGAATCAGTTACGTGCTCGACAGATATCTGCTCCCGCATATCGGCAACGAAGAGAGGGACCGGATTGTGAAAGCTCATTTTCTGGCAAGAATGGCTGAAGCGTGCTTTGAACTGGCTCTGAATCGTAGAGGAGTGGATGATAAGGATCATTACGCAAACAAAAGGCTAAAACTCTCAGGAAATCTGATGGAGGATCTCTTCCGTGTCTCGTTCAACCGGCTTGCGCGGGATATCAAGTATCAGATAGAGCGCGCAAGCATGAGGAAGCGGGAATTAAACATCAAGACCGTGATACGCCCGGACGTACTCACTCAGCGGATCGTTTACCCGCTTGCGACCGGGAACTGGGTTGGCGGGCGCACCGGTGTCGCGCAGTTGCTCGACCGCACCGATCACATAGCCTCACTATCTCATCTGCGCAGGGTGATCTCGCCGCTGTCAAGAACACAGCCGCATTTTGAGGCAAGAGACCTGCATCCGACACAATGGGGCAGATTGTGCCCGTCAGAGACGCCCGAGGGTCCCAACTGCGGTCTCGTAAAGAACTTTGCCCAGATGGTGGAACTGTCCACAGGAGTTGAATCCACCGAAGGTATCAAGGATGAGCTTTATATGTATGGCGTAGTTGCGGTATAGAGGGGCGATTATGATGAGAGGTAAAGTCTTTTTGAACGGTGAACTGGTCGGCATCCATGAAGATACTTCTGAGCTGGTGCGCGAGATCAGGATGAAACGAAGGCAGGGGATCATCGAAACTCAGCTCAATGTCGCGCTGCAGGGGCATGACGTGCTCATCAATACTGACATGGGACGGGCTCGCCGCCCATTGATCGTTGTGGAAGGCGGTGGAACGCGAATCACCGATGATCACATCGAACAACTTGAGCGTGGTGATCTCGATTTTAATGATCTTGTATCACAGGGTTTGGTCGAATATCTCGATGCCGAAGAGGAAGAGAATGCACTTATCGCTGTCACAGAAGGGGATATCACACCAGAGCACACACATCTCGAGATCGAGCCAGCCCTGATTCTTGGAATCTGCACCGGAATGGTCCCGTTTCCAGAGCATAACGCATCACCAAGAAACACGATGGGGGCTGCCATGATAAAGCAGTGCATCGGGCTTCCTGCGGCAAACGCGAAACTCCGGTCTGATACCCGCGGACACGTTCTCCATTATCCGCAGCGTCCGATCGTGAATACAGCTACGTCGACTGCCATCGGTGCTGATAACCGCCCGGCAGGTCAGAACTTTGTGGTCGCAGTGCTGTCATTTGAGGGCTACAACATCGAGGATGCACTCGTGATCAACAAAGGCTCGATCGAGCGCGGGCTCGGGCGCAGCCACTTCTTCAGAACGCTTGAAGGAGGCGAGCACCGGTATCCTGGCGGGCAGGAGGATCGTTTCGAGATCCCTGATGCCGAGGTCAGGGGTGCAAGAGGCGAAGAGGCTTATGCGCATCTGGACGCAGACGGTCTGATCAATCCTGAGACCGTTGTCGATCCAGGGGATGTTCTCATCGGTAAGACGTCTCCTCCAAGGTTCGTTGAGGAACCAACAGAGCTCGGTCTTGCTCCGCAGCAGCGCCGGGAGAACTCGGTGACGATGCGGTCAAACGAGAAAGGGATCGTGGACACTGTTATCATAACCGAGTCGTACGGATCACGTCTTGCAAAGGTGAAGATCAGAGACCAGCGTATACCAGAGATCGGGGATAAATTCGCATCCAGACACGGGCAGAAGGGTGTTATCGGTCTGGTTGTGCCGTATGCTGATATGCCATTTACAGAGCAGGGTACCATCCCTGATCTGATCATCAACCCACATGCGATCCCATCAAGGATGACGATCGGACATGTGATGGAGATGATCGGCGGCAAAGTCGGCTCTATGAGGGGAGAATCGATCGATGCTACTGCTTTCTCAGGCGCAACTGAAGCTGATTTGCGCGCTGCGCTCAAGAGTTGCGGATTTGCACACTCAGGCAAGGAGGCGATGTATGACGGCGTCACAGGTATGCAGATTCAGGCTGACATATTCATCGGCGTTGTTCTGTACCAGAAGCTCCACCACATGGTCGCATCCAAGATCCATGCACGGTCGCGAGGACCTGTCCAGGTGCTGACACGCCAGCCGACCGAGGGGCGTGCAAGAGACGGCGGTCTCAGGTTCGGAGAGATGGAAC
>DTYY01000027.1 GCA_012961645.1 Methanosarcinales archaeon
CTGCGGTGATCGAGAATATCGCAACGCTTCTTGATTCGGTCGGCTTTGATCAGACACTCGGATTGATCGAGCGATTGAACGAAGAAGCACGGGCAAACGACGTAAACATGATCTACATGTTCACGAGATGGAATTACAAGACCGTATTGCTCGAGAAACTGTCCGATATCGTTGATTGTGAGGTTAAACTATTCAGCGTCGAGGAGAAGGTGATATACAGGCAGGTCTTCGCGATTACAAAATCCAACTGGGTAGAGACGCCACAAACCAACAAGATATTCTTCGAGGTCCTTGAACCGGGCGGTGTTCGGGTCTTCATACCGAAACTGCTGGTGACAGGACCGTACAATGCCGGAAAGACGGCATTTACCCATGCGATCGCAGCGGATACCGTTTCTGTGGATCGACAGTCCTACGAACTCTTTCCAACGACAGTGGGTCTCGATATCGGGCATCTTGACCATAACGGGTTCTCTGCCGACGTGTTTGGTACTCCGGGTCAGGAAAGGTTCGATCTCCTGCTCGAACCGCTTGCAAAGGAAGCGATCGGCGCGTTCATCGTTATCGACTCAACAAAGCCGGAAACGTTCGTGCGGGCAAAGGAGATGATCAGAATGTGCCGCACAGAGGCGATACCGAAGGTGATCGTCGCCAACAAGCAGGATCTTTCAGATGCACTCTCTCCAGAGGCGATCAAAGAGAAGATGTCGCTCTGGGAAGACGTGCCGATCGTACCGGTCTCGGTAGTGAACAAAGAGGGGCTGAACAAAGCCCTCGACACCCTGTTCAGTCTGATGTACGGCGTATGATTCCAAAAACGAGATCAGGGATCGCTGAGTTGGATGGACTGACCGGTGGATTGCCAGAGAACACGATCACTCTGATTTATGGTCCGCCAAAGACCGGAAAGTCCATATTCTGCTACCAGTTCCTCCGCCAGGCTATGGAAGAAGGTGATCTTTGCATGTATCTGATGACCGATTACGACCTTTCACAGCTTGAACAGCAGATGATGGCTTTTGACTGGTTTATTCATGATTACATCCTGAATAAACGATTGTATGTGATCGACACAGCCTCAGGCTCGGTTGGTGCGGTACAGAAAGAGACAGAGAACATGGCAATATCATTCCCTCAAAATCCGACCGATATCGCAAGCAAAGTCATTCAGCAGCTGCAATATGTCCACCAGAAGGCGGAGCGGTTCAGATCGGTCCTGGATTCGGCGACCACGCTCTTTGCGTTCAACTCGCCGATCCTGATTATCAGGGTGCTCAAGGCATACACCCTGCGAATCAAGATGGCGGGCGGCACCGGCATCGTCACATACACTGAAGGCTCGGCAGAACCGCAGATCGAGACGATGCTGAAAGCGACTGCGGACAATATCATACACCTTGACGAGGAGGAACTCGTCATCGAAGCGATGGCAGGACTCAAACGCACGAAAGCGAGTTATCAGATCACAGATAAGGGAATCGTGGTATGGTGACCCTGGATGCTCAAGTGATGGTCAATTGGGCACAATCATGGCGGTGGGTCATGTGCGTAGTTTTTCATCGACGGTATGCGCTGATGCGTTAGCCGGGTCGTATGCGTTTATGTGGTGCTATAGATCACGTTTCCAGCAATTCCCGCTCAGTCACCTACCCTACACTCTTGGTCTTACTCACCTAACTTTTAGTCTTACATTAGGCACGTAAA
>DTYY01000028.1 GCA_012961645.1 Methanosarcinales archaeon
AGGTTTTGGCGCACTTATCTTTTCCCTATGAGTCTGGCGCCCTCCCAGCTAGGCCACCTGGGCACATACACCAGATTTCGGCATGGAGGTATTAAAGGGTATCGGCGAGATCGGGGCTGTAATTTCGAATATTGGTGTTGGACCCTGCCGGACCGGTTTTTCGGTTAGCGATCTACTTAAACATTAGACGATGAAGAGTTGAGAATCAGGTATTTTTGCATTCTCCTGTCATGCCCCGTCAGGATGCTTGGACAGGATATCGCCAGAGTATATCTCTGTCGCAACCGTTCTCTAGCTGCTGTTTGTTGTTTGCATAGTTACAGAAGCTTACGCAAAACCCCTTGCCACCACCTCTACAAAAAACTTAATAGCAGATCATCAAAATCAATGTGCAAGAGGTACAATAGCATGGGAAAAATATTAGGAATTGATCTTGGAACTACAAATTCATGCATGGCAGTGATAGAAGCCGGCGAGCCAATCATCATACCGAACGCGGAGGGCGGCAGGACTACGCCATCGGTTGTAGGCTTCTCAAAGGCTGGGGAACGGCTTGTAGGACAGATTGCAAAAAGACAGGCGATTTTGAACCCGGAGCGGACTGTCTCCTCGATCAAACGGCACATTGGTGAGAAGGATTACACCGTTGAAATCGATGGCAAGGATTATAAGCCGCAGGAGATCTCTGCCATGATCCTGCAGAAGATGAAGAGCGATGCCGAGGCATATCTCGGGGAGACGATCAAGGATGCGGTGATCACCGTGCCTGCATACTTCGATGACTCCCAGAGGCAGGCGACAAAGGATGCCGGAACGATTGCGGGATTCGATGTGAAACGCATCATCAATGAGCCGACTGCCGCTGCATTTGCTTATGGTCTCGACAAGAGCGAGGGTGAGCAGATTGTTATGGTGTATGATCTTGGTGGAGGCACATTTGATGTTTCCATTCTTGAGCTGGATCCGAGCATCGGGACGTTCGAGGTTAAATCGACGTCCGGGGACACTCATCTCGGTGGGGACGACTTTGATCATAGAATTGTGGAACACATCGTAGCCGAATTCAAAAAAGAGGAAGGAATCGACCTTTCAAAAGACAAATCTGTGATGCAACGGCTCACCGATGCCGCAGAGAAAGCGAAGGTCGAACTGTCCACTGTGGTCACCACTGACATTAATCTGCCGTTTATAACGGTGGGTCCGGACGGGCAGCCAAAACATCTGGAGATGACGCTCACGCGTGCAAAGTTCGATGAGCTTACAGCGGAGCTCGTGGACAGGACGATAGGGCCGATGGAAGATGCGATCAAGAGCGCGGGGCTCACCAAAGAGAAGATCGATCGTGTGCTCCTTGTGGGCGGCGCAACCAGAACGCCATCGGTAATCGCTGCGGTTGAGCGGATCACAGGAAAGAAGCCGTACAAGAACATCAATCCTGATGAGGCTGTTGCAACGGGCGCGGCGATACAGGGTGGAGTGCTCTCAGGTGATATCAAGAAAGATGTGCTGCTTCTGGATGTAACACCGCTAACGATGGGAATCGAGACGCTTGGTGGGGTCGCAACGCCACTGGTTGAGCGAAATACAACGATACCGACGAAGAGGAGCCAGATATTTTCCACAGCATCCGACAGCCAGCCCTCTGTCGAGATCCATATCCTGCAGGGAGAACGCGGTATCGCATCCGCAAACAAGACGCTTGGCAGGTTCATGCTCGACGGCATCCCACCTGCTCCGAGGGGCATCCCGCAGATCGAGGTGACATTCGACATCGATGCAAACGGCATCCTCAATGTGAATGCCAAGGACCTTGGTACAGGAAAGGAGCAATCCATCACGATCAAGAAGCCTGGCGGACTATCCGATGAAGAGGTTAAGCGGATGGTCAGGGATGCAGAGGACCACGCAGAAGAAGACCGGAGAGTGAAAGAGGCTGTTGAGACGAAGAATGCCGCTGAAGCTCTCGTAACCTCTGCAGAAAAGACCCTCAAGGAAGGTGGTGATCTCGTCACTCAGGAACAGCGAGAAAAGGTCGAGAAGGGCATAGAAGACCTGAAGAAAACGATCGAGGGCGAGGACACAGAAGAGATCAGGAGAAAGACTGAGGAACTGACAGAGGCAGTCTATCCGATCGCATCTGCCATGTACCAGAAAAGTGCAGAGGCGCAAGCAGCAGAGGAAGGTGAGGCGGCAGGAGCAGGAGAAGGGGGCGGGGAAGAAGTGGTTGATGCAGACTATGAGGTCGTTGACGACGATAAATGAAACCCCTCCGAAACATCAGTTTCTCTTCCATGTCCGTGACCGATGACCCGTTCGGCTGGGCTTATACACTCGAAGAGGTCGGATTTGACGGCTGGGAGATCGTGCACGAAGGAAAACAGGTTCTCGATGACCAAAACATCCGGAAGATGCGGGAGGTCTGCGAGACCACGGGTCTTGCGATAACGATCCACCTCCCGTTCTCAGACCTGAACCTCGGAAGCCTGAACCAGCCGATCTGGGACGAGGTCGTGCGGCAGTTGACATCGTGTGTATCGGTTGCTTCAGAGTTTGCAAGCCTGATGGTCGTGCATCCTGGCTATCTCTCGCCGCTCGGGATGCAGATGCCTGATCTTGCATGGCAGCAGAACATCCTCGGGTTGCAGCAACTCTGCGACTTCGCTGGCGACCTCGGGGTCAGGATCGCTGTCGAGAACATGCCAAGGATG
This sequence comes from Methanosarcinales archaeon, assembly GCA_012961645.1. Lineage (GTDB taxonomy): Archaea > Halobacteriota > Methanosarcinia > Methanosarcinales > Methanogasteraceae > Methanogaster_D. The sequence goes on from DTYY01000028.1 coordinate 2,709, forward strand.
GAGTTCATCCTCGGAAAAGAGCCGGCTGAGATGGCTGGCATGATCGAACTCGTGGACAGGAACAATCTCGGTATGACGCTTGATGTGGGTCATGCGCATACCAACGGATTGCTATCAGAGTTTATCGGGATGAAAGAGATCGTGCATGTCCATATTCATGACAATAAGGGACGGAGGGACGAGCATCTGCCGATCGGAAAGGGCACGATCGAGTGGGAGAGTGTGGCTGGGGAACTGTTCAGGCGGCATCGCGGATGCAGGTTCGTGATCGAGGCGCGGAGTGTTGCGGAAGGGCGCGAGAGTCTTGGGTATCTGCGGGGGATGGTGTGATCGATCATGAGACAACCAGACTGAGCAATTGGGCGGGATGTCAAATGGTAGACGTTTAAGATGGATTGGACAAACAAGTGATGTTATAAAAAAATTGGAGGTACGAGATGACTATGACGAAATCATTACATGTTGTTTTTGATGGCGTGATGTTGAGACCGGAAGAGCCTGTAGATCTGGAGCCCAATGCACACTATCTTGTAACCATCGAGCGTAAAGAAGAAATTGGCAAGCAAAACGTCTGGGATGTACTTAGCAAGTACGCCGGAACGGTTGAAGGACCAGAAGATTGGTCAGAAGAGCATGACCATTATCTGTATGGCGTTCCCAAGCGGAAGAAAGAACACAAGTAATATGAATGCGAATCGTTTTTTTCTTGATACTGCTTATGTGCTGGCATTACTCAACCCAAGGGATCCTCATAACAAGCAGGCTAAAGCCTTTCTACCCAAAATAAGCGATGCTCGTGAAGTATGGGTAACAGAAGCAGTATTGGTGGAGGTGGGTAACGCGTTGGCACGTTCGAACCGTTCTGCTGCTATTGACTTTATCGATGGTTGTTACAGTACTCCTAATATTAAGGTGGTTTCAGTAGATCATGTACTACTGCGTCGTGCAATATATCTCTACCAGAATCGAGAGGATAAAGAATGGGGATTAACTGATTGTATTTCGTTTATTGTGATGCAGGACCATGGGTTAGGAGAGGCATTGACGAAAGACGAGCATTTTCAACAGGCAGGATTTCGGGCACTGTTACGAGAAGTTATCGTAAATGGTACGTGGGTGACATGAATGCCAATAAATGATTTTGATGAAGATACATTTGTTGCATTTTTGGATATTTCGGGATTTAAACAGCTAATGAAAGACGAAAAAAAAGCTTTGAACGCATTGGATAGATTATATCAATATGGTTACGAGGTACTTCAGGAAAAAAACAGACAAGTGGAGGGCATATTCATATCCGATAGTGGAATTTTGTTCGTTAGAAATTGTCAAGACAAAAATATGTGTTTGAGGTCTTTATTAGCCATAATTAGAGAAATAAATAAGAAAATGCTTAAACATGATCTTATACTCACTACTTCAATTGCTTATGGGCATTTTAAGTATCAAGAAAGGATAGAGTTCGAAGGAATAGAAAAAAATCCAATTTATGGGAATGCGTATGTAGCCGCTTTTCTCGATAATGAAAATGGAAAGCCAAAGATACAACCAGGGCAGTGCCGTATAGTAAAGAAAAATTTACCAAATGAGGTTGAAGAATTATTAGAAGGAAATTATAATCAATATTATATTCTGCAACTGGTCAGGGGAAGGAATAACGGTGATGATCATAACTATTTCTATTGGATGGTAAAAAACCCCGCAGAGATAGACGATTTTGAGAAACAATATACGGATGCATATAATTTAAAGTATGCTGGAATGTTAAGAGCGTTAAAGAGTGGAGGGTATGAGCGTCACTTCCGATAATGAGCGCATCTGGTTCCGCCACATCGCGGCTTCGCCGAACCCCAGCCTTACGAATAGGGACTTTATGATACACTCAAGACGATATGCAAGAGCAGATATAGACGACACACAAATCCACAACGCCGATCTCAAAACCCCCGCACCAACCCCCCATGACCCCAAAATCCCAGAAATGGATGCAACTCCCGCGCAGCATAGCGATCGGGCACGGCGCGATCGCTGACACCGGCAGGATGTGCACTGAACTCAAACTCGGGCAGCGTGCCCTTGTCGTAACAGGCATAAAGACGCAAGAGATCGCTGGCGAAGCTGTAGCAGGCATACTCAGCAATGACGGATTCTCCACAGATATCACAATCGTCACGAACGCTGATCAGGAGAATATCGACAGCGTAATAACCACAGCAGAGAACGCCTCATTCCTCGTTGGGGTCGGAGGCGGAACAGTGATCGATGTCGCAAAACTCGCGTCTGCCACGCTGAAAATCCCTTTCTTAAGCGTGCCGACAGCGGCATCGCATGACGGCATCGCATCGATGCGTGCATCGATTGCTCGGGATGGTGACACGGTATCAGTGCCCGCGCAGGCGCCACTTGGAATCATCGCGGACACAGAGATCATAGCTCATGCCCCACATCGTTTCCTTGCATCCGGATGCGGCGACCTCATATCGAACTACACAGCGGTTCTGGACTGGGAACTTGCGCACAGGCTCAGGAATGTGCCGTACAGCGAATATGCTGCCGCACTCTCCCGAATGACCGCGCAGATCATAATGGACAGGGCAGAGACGATCAAACCCGAACTCGAAGAATCGGCACGGCTCGTGATCAAAGCCCTCGTCTCAAGCGGCGTTGCGATGAGCATTGCCGGCTCATCCATGCCAGCGTCCGGATCCGAGCACAAGTTCAGCCATGCACTGGACAGACTCGCACCAGCACCAGCCATGCACGGCGAGCAGTGCGGCGTTGGCACGATCATGATGATGTATCTGCATGGCGGCGACTGGCAGCAGATCAGCGATGCATTGCAGAAGATCGGTGCGCCGGTGAATGCCCGCGAGCTTGGCATCCCTGATCGGTGCATCATCGATGCGCTTGTCCATGCGCACGAGATCCGTCCTGAACGGTACACGATTCTCGGAACCGGGCTTAACAAGGAAGCGGCAAGAAACGTGGCGCGGATTACAGGGGTCATTGGTTAGCCGATTATGTTACCACTTCAGCGTTGTAAGAAGGCAGCAGGCTACCACACGATACGGGCGAAGTAACAGAACAAGACAGGAGCGCTAAAAGCGCATCCCTCCAGGCCCCTTACCTCATCTCACCGATGTCAGTTTCACGTCCTTGTAACCGTGCGAGACATCAGGCTCGATAACATATATCCCGGTTGTAGGTTTCTTGCCATAGAATATCATTGTATTATTGCATTTATCGAGTTTTAAATGCATATCGGAGACATCTGCGAGCGTTTTTTTGATTTCGGGAGCGGTGCCATCACCACACATCACAACCGTCAATAACCTGTTCGCAGCGCTATATTTTTTCTCTGAAATGATCGTTTTTTTGAGGATTTGCTGGTCAAGCATCGTTTCAAGAATCCTGTAATCGACGATCTTCACCACTTTTCCACTATATTCAATCTGAAGTTTATTTATTTCCTTATCCAGTACGTTTGAGTCACTTGAAAAGCTGTTCCTATCATAACTGACAACAAAATCCTCTGTTACTGGCTCTTCTGGATTTTCTTCAGTTACAACCCTGAATGATTTCAGTTTATCGCTCAATCCATACTCAAAGACGTAGTTCTTGACCTCGCTCGGTCCTGCACCGCTGACCGAGAGTATAACTGCACCTCCGTCCTGACTCACCACGTTTGCAGCGGTCAGCATCGGCAGTACATAAAAGAAGTTATCGACATTCGCGCCGGTCTCCAGCAGGATATAACCTCCTACCTGATATCCGCCAAACACATCATCCAGATCGCGGTTCCCGGTCGAGTAATGAGTCTTGGTATTCGGAGTGGGATCGAATGGCTTGTAATCAATGGGGTGTTCAACCTTAAAAGCACCGAAACTGTGGAATCGACCGTTATTCAGGGTGTAGAGATAATTTGGCTGGCGTATATTGATACCTCTCAGTTTATCAATCGTCAGAATCCTGAGACGCCTGCCTTCAACATCCTTTTGCTGCATCGAGACCACACCATCTGCGATATAACCAAGTTCGATATTACTCTCTTTCTCAAGCACGATAACGACCTTGGTATGCGCTGGTTCGACCAGACATCTGGTGATGATGCCGATGAGAAACGTTTCGCTTACCCTGTACTTATCGCACAAACCTTCGAGGCTGTCCATCACAAGCATCGATTTTTCAGGCAAAAACGAATCGATCCGGTCACAAACTGTATCCAGATCGCTAAAATCAGCTTTATCCGGATCGTCAAGCATTCCATAAACCTCAAAAATATCTTTTTCAACGCGGGGTGCCTTATTATCTACTTTTTTAAAGAACCGATCCCAGAAAACGTTTTTCGATTCAATGATCTCGATCTCCTTCTTTTTCTGGTGCAGCCGTGGGAAATATCGATATATTGCTTCAGCAGTCGCCCTTGTGGACAGGTATATCGGGTTGAGGTCGGGCAACGTGTCCATCAGTTCAAACGCAAGGGTCGTTTTACCGGTACCTGGAGTACCCTGTATGATCAGCGAACTACCCCCCCCATGAGATAGGAACCCCCGTATCTCCTCCGGAATCATGTATGTGAGGTATATGCCTCCATTCTTAATAACTTTTTGTATTTCACATCCGAAACTTCATCACGAAAAAAGACATTCCAATCATCGATGAAACCCGGCTCACTATCCATATTGCTACCCTCGTCATTTACCATCGATGCAGAGGACCTTCGCAGCAAGACCCTGAAGATCGGGCAGATTGCAAGAGCTGCATCGGTGTTCTGCGTCGACCAGATCATTATATACCGGGATCCCGATAGCGATGAGGCGGATTTTATTGAAAAGATCC
>DTYY01000029.1 GCA_012961645.1 Methanosarcinales archaeon
ATCTCCCTGACCGTGAATCGGATGTCCGGCGCAAAACCCCCAATTCCGCTTTTACGAAAAAACCATTCGCATCCGATAACATAATATCCTCTTCATGCCATACATTGCCGTCATGCACAGGGTCATCGACGAGATACTGGCGTCCACCCGGCAGAGGGTCGAGCGCATTCAGGTCACTGGTACGGACGTGCCGGCACCGATCAAGCACCGCGACATCATCCGGCTGATACGATCCCGCAGGCATGAAAACATGATTCCTGTGATTGCTGAGGTAAAACCCGGCTCTCCAACCACAGCGAATCGCAATATAACCCCGGACGTTGCATCAAGGATTGCTCGGGAGATGGAAGCAGCAGGAGCCGTGGCAAACTCAGTTCTTACCGAGCCGGATTTCTTCTTCGGGAGTATGGAGAACCTTTCTGCGGTTCGAGGCTCGGTCGAAATTCCGGTACTGAGAAAGGATTTCATAATCGATGAGAAGCAGATATACGAAACTGAGAGCGACCTGATCCTGTTGATTGCCGGCATCCTTGGAGATGATCTTGATAGATTTGTCGATCTGTCGCTTACGCGGGGACTTGAGCCGCTCGTTGAGGTGCATAACGAAACCGAACTTACGAGTGCCCTTGATACAAATACAAGGATTGTGGGCGTCAATAACCGTGATTTAACCACTTTAAAAGTTGATTTATCAACGACAGAGCGTCTGGCACCGCTGATACCGGCTGACCGGATCATCATCAGTGAGAGCGGAATTGGGGATGCTGCGGACGTTGTCCGTGTAATCGAGGCTGGGGCGGACGGGATTCTTGTCGGGACTGCGATCATGGATGCGCCGTTTGAGCGGACAAAGATGCTGGTCGATGCGCTTTATGCGCTGTAGTTCGCAATCGCCCTCGTTCGGGAGCCAAAATATATGGTCGTTCCGATGTTCGTGATCTCTGTCCGAACGTATGCATTCACAGGTCTCATAACATTAGCATCAGGAAACGGCAACATCTTTGCTGACATCCACCAATGCCTCACAGATCAATAGATGCGACTGATACAAATGATACTCAAGCACCGGCATAGGGAAAAGCTCTTTTTCCTATCATTCCGGTCCGGAAGTTCTCGCAATCGTTGCCACCGAAACGAGCGATACCTTGAAGCATAAGATACTTCAATACTGCACTACAAGGCAATTGCAAAGACATGGAGTATGTATCCGGATGAATCTGAAGATCCTGAACAAAACAGATACCGAACTGGAGATGGAGATAGCAGGCGAGACACACACCCTGTTAAACCTGCTGAAATCCATCCTTCTGGACGATGATGCGGTCGAGATCGCGAGTTATGATATCAGATATCTCGGCATCAGCGAGCCGGTCATGTATGTACGCACAAGTAACGGTACTGATCCGATACAGACGGTGCGCAGCGCGCTTGTTAAATTGACCGCTATGTGCGATGAATTCAAGAGCGTGTTCCTTGAGCAGACGAACATCTGAAACGAAGCATTTATCAAGGTACACATACCAGTGAGGGAATCGATGAGTGAAAGCGAAATCCTTGAACGGATCAAACAGGCGGAATCCGATGCCAGGGCAATGATCGCGCAAGCGTACGAGGATAAACGCAAGGCGATCGCCGATGCAAAAACAGAGGCGCGTGAGATCTTGAGTAGTGCCGAAGAGCGCGCAAAGGATCATGCCAGCCGTCTGATGGATGCCGAAAAGGGCAAGATATCTGAAGAGCGGAGAACGATCCTTCAGAAAGGGGAGGCCGATGCAAAAAAAATGAAGAACGCTGCATCTGGCAGGATCGATGCCGCAGTTGATTTTTTACTCGCAGAATTTGAGAGGACGGTTCATGCTAAAGCCAAAGCGGATGAGTAGGGTGCTGTTCGTTGGTCACAAGAATGTCCTTGAACCAACCATAGATGTCCTGCACGATCTGCATGTTGTACACATCGAGGAGTATACCAAGGAGGAATATTTCAGCATCGGCAAACCACTTGCTGGCGTGGATCAGGATTCGAAGAGGTTGCTTAAACTGCGCTCGATCGCAAACTTTCTCGGCATCAAAAAACCGTATATCAAACCAACCAGCGCCGAAAAAACATCTTCCGAACTCGAAGAGAGACTCGAGGAACTTGAGTCCGCGGTTTCGGAAAAACTGAGGAAAAAATCAGAGATCGAGGCGGAGATAAAGGAAACCGAGACGAACATACACGAGATCAGAACTTTTTCAGGGATTCCTGTGAATTTTGATCTCTGCTCCGGATATGAAACGCTTCGTGTCTTTGCTGGCACGATCAAGAAGGGTGCAGAGATTGAAGCGGGACTGAGCAGGATTACCACTGATTACCAGTTGTATGTCGGCGCCACGGGTACTGTCTTGCTATTTGTTCCGGCTAAAGATGCTGACTTGGTTGCCGAACTGCTAAATGGTGCCCTCTTCAATGAGGTTAAGATACCCGCGATGTCAGGTGCACCTGATGAATTGTTGAGCGAGCTTGGAACCCGGCGCGAAACACTTTCAAAAGATCTTGAATCCCTGTCTTACGAGATTGATTCGGTTAAAGCGCTGTATGAGGGGTTCATTCTTGCAAGCGAGGAGTTGCTCTCCATCGAAACCCAGAAGAAGGAGGCACCACTCTTCTTTGCGACGTCCGAGCACGTCTTCGCAATCGATGGATGGGTTCCTGACGACGAGTTTGAGAAATTGAAATCGAGGGTCGGAGAGGCGACAGATAATCGGGTTTACGTCACACGATCGGGTGGAGAGACCGCTGGGACTGATGAAGGGGGTAAGGCTGAAGACGCGAACGTCCCGGTCGAATATGACAACCCGAAGGTTGTGAAGCCGATGGAAGCGGTCATGAATCTCTATGCCCGCCCGAAATATTATGAGATCGATCCAACTACTTTTGTATTTATCGCATTCCCACTCTTTTATGGAATGATCCTTGGAGACATTGGGTATGCATTAATATTACTTGCAATATCACTCTATGGCAGGTCTAAACTGCATGGAGAAGGATGGAACTCGCTTTTCACTGTCCTGATCTACTGCAACATAGCTACGCTATTCTTCGGGATATTATACGGAGAATTCCTTGGATTTCCGCTTGCAGGTACCCATGGGCATCCTGGATTGATCCCCGGGTGGCACACCATCGAACTCATCCAGGGCATAGGCGGAGAGACCATCACATATCCGGTCCATAGAACGCACATCGTCACCACTCTGCTGGTCCTGACCCTGATCGTCGGCGTGATACACATCAATATAGGACTCATCACCGGGTTTCAGAATGTACTGAAGAAACATGGTATGAGAGCAGCGATACTCGATAAGATCGCCTGGATGGTGCTCCAACTTGGCGTGTTCCTTCTTCTGTTCGGAATGATGGAGGTTATCCCGAGTATGCTGCCGGGGGCAGTCGTATTCGCCCTTGCAGTTATCATGTTGATCGCAGGAGAGGGTGCGGTTGCAGTGATCGAACTGCCATCCATCATGACCAACATACTCTCGTACTCAAGGCTGCTTGCAGTCGGTCTATCATCGATCGGCATCGCAACAGCGGTCAATACAATGTCGGGAATGGCGTGGTCGGGTGGTGGGATATATATCGTCCTTGCAAGCATAATATTCATACTCGGACATGCGCTCAATACCGCACTGAGCATCATCGCCCCGGGACTGCACGCGCTCAGGTTGCAGTACGTAGAATTCTTCACCAAGTTCTATGAAGGTGGGGGCAGAATATACGATCCATTCGGATACAAGAGAATATATACGGAGGAATAAAAATGACAATTGAATTGGCTGGAGCATCAATCGAACAGATAGCAGCAAGTCAGGCAGGCTTAGCCGCAATCGGCGCAGGACTTGCCGTTGGACTTGCCGGCATCGGCTCAGGCATCGCAGAAAAGGATATCGGTGCTGCAGCGGTCGGAGCATTTACCGAGAAAGAGGAACTCTTTGGTAAGGGTCTGATCATGACCGTTATTCCAGAGACGATCGTGATCTTCGGCTTCGTCATTGCGATCATGCTGCTGATGTGATTATGGGACTGGAAAACGTTATTGAGGATATCCTGAAAAGCGCACGAGACGAAGTCTCTGCAATCGCCGCAGAACGGGACGCAGAGGTCGTATCGATCACCGAGGAGGCAAAACGTAGAGGCGAGCGGATCACTGGCGAGAAGGTGGCATCTGCAGAATCTGAGATAGAGCGTATCAGAAAGCAGGAGCTCTCGGGCGCGAATCTCGAGGTCAGGAGGATGGTCCTGAACACGCGCAAAGGAATACTTGACGAGACATACCGTCAGGCACTGGAGCGTATCCGTGAACATGACAACACAGCACTCCTAAGGTCGCTGATCCGTGCACGCGAGGGCGATGCCACCCGGGTTTACTCAAACAAGACAGATCAGCCAGTCGTCGAGCGATTGTGTGATGAACTGCTTGAAACTCGGCTAACAGAACTCGAATACGCGGGCAACATCGACTGTATAGGCGGAATCCTCCTCGAAAATGAAGATGGAACTATGAGACTGGATTACACGTTCGATACCATCATGGAAGGGGTCAGCGAGCGGTCGATGAAGCACATATCCCAGATCCTGTTTGAAAAGACATGATCATCGTCCTGTCGGTCGGCGGCTCGGTAATCAGCCATGGTCAGCATCGGTTCGCCGAATACGCCAGGATGTTGAAGTCTCTGTCATCGGATCATACCGTCTTTGTGGTGGTCGGCGGTGGCAAGATTGCCCGCGATTATATAGAGAGAGCCCGCACATTCGGGGCAGACGAGGCGTTCTGCGATGCGATCGGGATTCTGGTCACCAGATTGAATGCGCGCCTCCTCATCGCAGCGCTTGGGGACGCTGCATACCCGGTTCCGCCTGAAACACAGGAGGATGCCGTAGTTGCAGCGCTCTTCGGGAGGATCGTTGTCATGGGCGGAACGATACCGGGGCACACAACCGATGCGGTTGCGGCTATACTTGCCGAATACGCACGTGCAGACCTCCTGATCAATGCCACAGCCACAGACGGGATATACACAAAAGATCCAAAGAAGCATCCAGACGCTGTTAAACTTGATGAGATCTCTCCGGAACAGTTGGTCGGGCTTATCGCTGCTGAAAGGATGGGGGCTGGCGCAAATCTGCCACTTGACATGCTTGCGGCAAAGATTATTGAGCGGTCAGGGATTCCTGCAGCCGTGATCGATGGTAGCGATCCTTCAAACGTTCTCGACGCTTCGAGTGGAAAGCAGATCGGGACGTATGTTTTAGTTGAACCTTCTTCTGATCCTGCTCACAGCAAGGAGGCTCAATAAGCCGATGAGTATCGCCATTCCAAGTGATGTCATAGATGGGACTGCTGGTGGTGGTGCTGGGGGATGACTCCCTGACAAAGTCGTGGCGGTATCCCAGACCCATGCAGTGTTTA
>DTYY01000030.1 GCA_012961645.1 Methanosarcinales archaeon
AAGTCTATTTTATATTGAATGCTCAGATTATTTTTGGACGATCTACTGGACTGTTCGATACGATAAGCCGTTTCAGAATGGCGGCTGTTGTCACTGTTTTTGAGAGTTTTACGTACCAAGTCTCCCCGTAACCCTCTCGCGTCCACAATGTTTATCATATCAGCATCCAGAATCCAGGTAACGTATGATCATATTTTCCAAGGTACTGGCAGACCGCGGCACGGTCTGGGATGCGATACGGGCAAGAGAGATCTCGTGTGCAGAGGCACCCGACGACCTAATCCGCTTCTCATCCGAGATCAAGCCCGTGGTCATGTGGAACATCACCCGCGAGTGCAATCTCTCATGCAAACACTGTTACATGGATGCACGATCGCCGCATCCAGATGAATGGACGCTCGAGGAGGGAGTGCGTTTCATCGATGAGATGGCGCATCTTGAGATGCCGATGCTGATCGTAACAGGCGGAGAACCGCTGATCAGCAAAAATTTCTTCCCATTGGCGTTCCATGCGAAAGAAAAGGGTGTTCGCATGGTGATATCCACCAACGGAACCCTTATCACGCCAGAAGTGGCGGTGCTGCTGGCTGAGGCAGATATCAGGTATGTTGGCGTGAGCGTGGATGCAGCGACAGCAGAGAAGCATGATGCGTTTCGAGGCGTTATCGGGGCTTTTGACCGTGCGATGGATGGAATAAAGAATGCACAGGAAGCCGGGCTCAAGACCGGACTTCGAATCACTATACACAATGAAAACTGGCAGGAAGTTCCGAAACTCCTTGATTTATGCGTCGAGAGAGGGATACCCAGATTCTGCCTGTACCATCTGGTCCCGACCGGGCGGGGCAAGCATATCATGGAATTGGACGTCACAAAGGAGCAGAGGACACAGGTGCTCAAATATCTTTATGACAGTGCAATCGAGCTTCGGGACAGGGAGATTGAAATTTTAACAACGGACTCTCCGATGGATGGTGTATACATCCTTGAACGCTTGAAAAGGGAAGACCCTGAGAGATTCGATCGGGTAAGAGAACTTCTAAAGGTTTCGGGTGGCTGTTCGATTGGAAATAAGGTTGCAAACGTTGATTATCTTGGAAATGTGAATCCATGCCATTTCACACCGCAGATGCCAGTTGGTAACGTCAGAGAACGTTCATTTAGTGAGATATGGAACCTGAATCCTGATAAACAACTGCTAGAGATACGGGAGCGGCGAACAAGCCTTGATGGTACCTGCGGGAGATGTGATTATTTAGATGTCTGCGGAGGCTGCCGGCAGAAGGCATATTTCTATGATGGCGACTTCTATGGCGGAGATCCGACATGCATCTACGATCCTGATGAGAAGAGACTTGAATATGAGTTGTTTTAGGGAGGAAAGTGTTCTTCACAGGCGCAGGAACCCTGCGATCCCTCAATCTTTATGGATGTTTTAATTGTGGAGAATCATCCCATAAAGTTGCCTCGGGCATCAGGGAAACCAAGTCAACCCAACATTTATCTACTATCAGCCAGAAAATACGCGTGTGGAATTCGAGAAATCCATCATAGGTTGTTTGACTTCATACAGCCGTCCATCCCCTCAAAACAGATCTTCTCGAATTCCTTTTTTCCACTTCTTTCCTTTGAAAGGTGATTGATACATGACTATTCGGCTGGGGTTCGTAGTATCTGAGTTTAATCGGGATCTGACCTATCAGATGGAACTGCTCGGGCAGGAACATGCCAGATTTCTCGGTGCCGAGGTTGCCGAGACGATCATGGTGCCGGGCGTGTATGATATGCCACTTGCGATCAAAAAACTCGTATCCGACGAGGCGATCGACGCAGTTGTTACCATCGGCTGTGTGATCGAGGGTGCGACCAAACACGACGAGATTGTGGTGCAACATGCCGCCAGAAAGATCATGGACATCTCGCTCGAATCCGGAAAACCGGTTACACTCGGCATATCAGGTCCTGGGATGACCCGCATGGAAGCGCACAAGCGTGTGGATTATGCAAAGCGTGCTGTCGAGGCGGCTGTGAAGATGGTAGAACGGGTCAGTTAGGTGTTTTCCCAAAGCCGGATATTAGCGCCCGCCTTCCTTTGAGTTTTCAGACGCCAAACACCGCAGCGGGATAGAGCAGAACCATGGCATCTTGCAAGTTCGCTAAAAGAAGCCTGGGTCTCATCGTGGCGATCGGTGATCAGCGATCCCCGGTCCACGCCAGTGCGCTTGCAAGCATGATCGCATTCGAAAGATTTGTTTTCACTCTTGAGGTGTCCACAAACACCCGCTTCATGAGCACTGGTGCGCCAAAACCGTTTCCTCCGCCAAGAAATGTCAGTGTGCGAAAGATCAGGTTTCCTGTGATGCCGTCGGGCGCAACAAGAAAGTTCGCATCCTTAATCGCATCTTCGATCAGAATTCCATAGTGTTTTGCATCGATCCCAAGCTCGCGTAGCTTACCTGTGATAAAATCGCCGTCTGCAAGGCTCTGGTCAACCTGCGCACTCCTGCCGACATCCTCGAACCGCCCGCCAGAAAGAACCGCAACCTTCGCATGTATGCCGAATTTTGTGATATATGATACGCTTTTGCAGATAAGCTCGATTTTATCATCCCTTGAATTACCCTCATCGATCCCGACCGGCGCAAGGAAAAAAGGCGTGCCATCCGCGGTTGTGAGGAGGGCGAGCCTCTGCAGCGATGACATCTTAAAAACACTCCTTAGGTGGCTGAGAGTCTTTGTGGCACTGAGTGTGCCGCGTACAGCGGCATCGATACGCCCGTCAGCGAGCTGCCGCACCAGTTCGACTTCAGGGTCTTCCGAATAAATGATCTCAAGATCTGGGTTGATCGTACGCAACTCTTGAGCCTTCCCGATCAGCACGATATCGGCAAAGTCAGAAGCGCTCGTGATATCAGCAAACATAGACTCGTTGATCGTAACTGCACCTGTGCCGACGCCGACACGCGCTCTGCTCGCCCTCGCGCGGTTCGCGATCACATCAAGCAGATTCATGAACTGATATTGAATGTCAAGCCCGATAAAAGTGTCCCATCCGGGGGGTGTCACGTCACCATGGTGTTGACCTGTTTTTCAGCAATTGTTGTTAAGACTGTAAACATTTACATCCGGGGCATCTTTTCTTTATATTTTAAAAAAAATTATTTATAATTAATGTCTGAATATAGAACACCATGAAAAAACGTAAAGTTGGATTGGTCATTACAAAAATTGTTTCATTCAGCGATATTCACAAAACCGCCATACTACGTTGACCGCGATGTGTAAATACGCCACCAAAAAGCTTATTACGGATCAGATAATTGAGTACCCTGCGAGGTGATCAATTTGGCAGAAGAGCCCAAACTCTCACATGAAGAGCCGACGCAAGATGTGATTGGCGAAATCGAGGAACTTAAGATAGAGATCGTCGAGATGTTGAAAGGTGCGGCAGTCAAGTTCCCTGTCAAGAATAAACACAAGCTAAAGAATCTCTTCCCACCCGGAACGAGGATGGCATGCAGGGTCGGTGGCAAAGAGACGCATTTCGATGAACTCGCAGATACGCTCACATCAGATGATTTTCCACTCGAAAATGCATCAGAGGTGGCGTCAAAGATACTCTCCAGATGTTCCCTCACATAGATGTAGAGCATCTCCCATTTTTGTGGATAAGGAGGTGGGAAGATCATGACAGATCCAAAACCAAAACTCGTGATCGTCTATGGAACAGGAACGAACAACACCAGAGCTGTTGCAGAAGGAATTCTGGAGGGTGCACAGGATGAGGGCGTTGACACCGTTCTCTTAAACGTTGCAGACATCCCAAAGGAAGAGATTATTGCAGAACTTAGCAGGGCCGATGGAATCGCGATAGGCTCACCCACCTACAATCGAAAACCGATTCCTGCGATAGTAACACTTGCAGAGATGTTAAAGGATATCGATATGGCAGGGAAGGTCTGTGCAACCTTTGGAGCTTACGGGCACAGTGGAGAAGCTCCAAAGACGCTCAAGCGGGTGCTAAAGCCATGCAACATGGAACAGATGGAGGTTCTGCGGATACTCGGAAAACCATCGGGTTCAACACTGGATGAATGCCGGGAGTATGGTGCAGAGATCGCCAGAAATATGCTTGAGAAAGGTGGTGAAAAATGAAGTTTGATGAAATACTGAAAGGTAGAGAAGCCGAAGGTAAGGAGAAGCACGTCCCTGCTATCGAGATTGGTAAGGGGCGTGGAAGAGAAGATGTGGATGTTGTCCGGGTGGTTGTGGGTAAGGATGTGCCACACCCAAACACTGTGGAGCATCACATCGCATGGGTGGAACTGTACGGAGTAAAGAAAAACGGTCAGGTCGTTGATCTCGGCAGGGCATCTTTTGCTCCAGGATATACCAATCCAAACGCCAGGTTTCAGGTGCCTGCCGCAGAATTCAAGGCTTTCTGTGCGCTTGCATACTGCAATGTCCACGGCGTATGGGAGAACTGTATGGAACTATAGATGGAGGGTAATCATGTTAAGCGAGAAGATGCTCGAGCGCCTGAATGAACAGATCAACAACGAGGTCTATTCGGCGTATCTGTATATGTCGATGTCTGCCCACAGCACACACATCGGGCTGAAGGGTTTTGCCAACTGGTTCATGGTCCAGTACCAGGAGGAGATGGTGCATGCCATGAAGATCTATGACTACATCAATGATCAGGGCGGACAGGTGTTGCTTGCGGCGATAAAAGAGCCGTTAACCGAGTTTGAGTCTCCCCTCGATATGTTTGAGAAGACCCTTACACACGAGAGATTCATAACAGGATGCATCAATGATCTCGTTGACCTTGCGGTTGAGGAGAAGGATCACGCCACAAACATCTTCCTCCAGTGGTTTGTTACCGAACAGATCGAGGAGGAGGGGAATGACAATGATATCATCGCCAGGTTGAAGATCGTTGAAGGGGATGGCAACGGACTCCTCATGCTCGACAAGGAACTTTCGACACGGGTCTTTACGCCTCCGGTGTCGTCTGGTGCGTGAGACAGTCCCGTGAATACAAGGCAGATGGCTATGAGATGGGGATGGTGAACCGAAAAACGCTCCCCTTCCCTTCCCTGCTCTCTGCCCAGATTCTTCCGCCGTGCATCTCGATGATCTTCTTTGCCGTGGATAGCCCGAGACCGGTTCCCTTTGATGTGGTATCCACACGGTAGAACGGATCGAATACCTTATCGAGCGCATCTTCTGGAATCCCGGTGCCACTATCTGAGATCGATATCAGCAGTTCGCCATTCTCGGCGTCTGCGGTTATGGTAATGTCGTTTTCCAGCGTGTATTTGATCGCATTGCCGACTACGTTCGCAAATGCGTGGGTCAGCCGCTGCAGATCGCCATAAACCATCGGAAGATCCGGCGATATTATTTTGTGAAGTCTGATTCCCTTGAGATCGATCGTAGGCTGCATATACCTGGTCACATTGTCTATAATGCTGCCAAATGAAACTTTCTCATCTTTCAATGGCTCATTTTCTGCCACAAGGTTGTTAAATTCGATGATATCAATAATCATCCGCGTGATGTGGTTGATCTCTTGATCTATGGCATCAAGACTCTCTTTTTGCTCTTTTGTTATCTTGCCGAGATGCCGATCCCTCAACAACTCCACATGACCATCGATCGATGTCAGCGGGATGCGCAGTTCCTCCACGGTTCTGATGAAAAACTCGTTTTTCTCACCAAACGCATCTTTTAATTCGGCGTTTTCGGCGATCAATTCGTTTATGCGCTCTGACGTCTCAATGGGTTCCATTTCCCCTTTCGGGGCACGGCCTCGTGCAATGAAACCGACCGATGCCATCAGCACCAGTGTGACCAGCCATATCACGAGAATCGAGGTCGAACTAAAACCCAATCCCATGGTGGTGCTTGCGGCGGCGATCACCATCATTCCGAAGAGTGTAAGTATCAGTTCTGTGCGTGGAATTCCGTACAATTATCATCACCTTAACATATTTTGTTTTACAGTAACGATTGAATCTAATTATACCTATCGGAGATCTTTTTGATCAGCCGATCGATCCGGTTTATCCAAATCACCACATTTTCATGCATGTCCCCATGAATCCCCACGGAAGACGCCCACGCATGTTTGTTGCAACCATTGCACAACGTTTGCTTGACTTTATGTTTTATCCATATTTATATTATTATTTTTTTACTAATATACTGAGGATCCTCGTGTATGTATCTGCGATAAAACATTCTCCAATGAATAGGCATGTTGTGAACCTTTTCAGTAGTTATTCTGAACCGCTCTGAAACCACCGACAAACCCGTTTCCACACCTTCGCATGACCGATCGATTATTTCCCTTCCGACTTTTTCT
>DTYY01000031.1 GCA_012961645.1 Methanosarcinales archaeon
AAACAATTGATGATAAGACAGGTGTGAGGCTTCCCGGGTATCGCACCAGTGCCAAGTTTTACTCATTTGATCGACCCGGACAAGCCCACACATGCTGAAAATTCTCACAGCACCACCGACTCATCAGGCATCGCGACATAAGGAATCGCGCCGAGTGCACCGATAACGCCGTTACCATCGAGCCAGACCTCTGCACCTGCATCCCTTGCGCATTTGAGTGCATACTCGCGGGTAAGCGTTCTGCCCTTACACGACCGCCCGTAATCCTCAAGCACCGATCCATCGAAACATGATAGCGAGACCATCCCGGTCTCATCAGATACCGAGTATTCGGTCAGCAGATCACGGATCTCTGCAAGCACCTGTTCTGCGCCCCTCTCCATGCATGCAAACTCGAGTGCCGTCGAGACGCAATTCTGGGTCTTTGCAGGCACCGGATACAACTGTACGATCGAATGTGAGAGGTACCGCGCCGCCTCGCAGTCCACCAGAGAGGCGATGTTGTGCGCAAGGCACCATGTCGCGCCAACCTCCTCTGAATCGGTGTCATCGATGCCTACGATCAGCCGGCTCCGCCTCGGAACCGTGATCGTGCCGCTCCCGACCTTTCCGCCGCCCGACTCGCTGATATCGTACTCAAGCACGCCGCCAGCCATCGCACGGCACGAGGTTGCACCAACTCCGCCGCCGCCAAGACCGCCGTACGTGATCTCGACCTTGCCATCATGCACTTCCACGCACCTGATGCCGCCTGCCGCACGTGACGCCTCAAGATTCAGATCGCAGCTGCCTGCCCGGCAGAGGTATCTGATGGTGTTTCCAATAACCTTCGTGCCGATCACAAGAGGGCTCTTTGCATAATGGTACCGTGCCCATGCAGATCCGCCATAGCAGCTGGAAAACTCGATGATCTCAACAAGGCTGCCCTCATCGTTGCAGACAGCGTATATCGCCTGATACGGCACCGTGTAAGGGTCATCGATCATTATTGATCACTCATATCCTCCCTTCGCACTGAGATACTTAAGCAACCCTCCTGCATCGAGCAACTCCTGCATGAATGGGGGGATTGGGCTGAAAGTATGTGTTTCGCCAGTCGTCAGGTTCTCAACGATCCCATCTTCGAAATTGATCCGCAGTTCATCCCCGTTATGAGTTTTTCCTGCGATTCCCGCGCATTCGATCAGTGGCAGCCCGATGTTAAATCCGTTTCGGTAGAAGATGCGAGCAAACGACTCTGCAACGACACACGCCACACCACATGCCTTTATGACCTGAGGTGCCTGTTCTCTGGATGATCCGCATCCGAAGTTGGGCGATGCAACGATGATCTGACCCTTCGTGCGCTGGCTATCTGTATAAAAGTCCGGATCGATCGATTCAAAGGTGTGAACTGCGAGTTTGTTCAGATCAAGCTCATCATACTTGTATTTACCTGAAATGATCTCGTCTGTGTTCGTATCCTGCGGAAATGTCCGAAGCACTTTGCCTGTTATTGATTCCATGATTGTTCCTCCATTTCTGGAAAATATTCTATCATTTTATGGATCATTCTATGGTCAGCCATCATTTTAATACCAGCGCGACCAATCTGAGAGAGCATGGAACCGGTGATCTGGACCGAGAAATACCGACCAGAAACGTTCGATGAGATCGTCGGACACGAAAACGTCAAATCCAACCTGTTACACCTGATCGAATCGAACAATCTCCCGCATCTGGTATTGTACGGGGAAAAGAACACAGGAAAGAGATCCACGGTGCTTGTTCTGGCAAGAATGCTCTATGGGGACCTGTGGGAGAACAACCTTGCCATATTCGATGCATCCGACTTCTTTGACCGGGGAAAGAAATATCTTGTCTCTGATCCAAGATTTGCCCGGATTATCGGGACTGATGATCCGAAAAAGATACAAAAAAGCGTAATCTCGGTATTTAAAGAGGTTATTAACGAATATGCGGGTATGGCTTCCATAGATGCCGATTTCCGGATGGTGTTCATCGATAGTGCGGAGGCATTGAGCCCGGATGCGCAACATGCGCTCAGGAGGATCATGGAGAAACACTCGGCTACGTGCAGATTCGTCATGTCTGCGACGCATCTGCCCAGACTGATACCGCCGCTTCGCTCAAGGGGGCTGAACCTCTTCTTTGACCGTGCAAGCAGCGATGCGGTCGCCTCGCAGATCAGGAAGATAGCAGAAGCCGAGAATGTGTCGATCACCGATGACGGACTCCAGGCGATCGCATACCACGCGCAGGGTGACTTTGCATGCGCGATCATGACGCTTCAGATCGCAAGCATGAAACATGCCAGGATCGATGCGAACACGATCTATGAGATCGATCTCGAGCACACCCCAAAGGAGGCTGAGCAGCTGTTACATGCGGCGATGACAGGAGATTTTAAATCGGCAAGAAAACAGATCGACAGCCTGCTGATGGGGGAAAGCGGTGCGGATATCGTTGAGCAACTGCGCAGGGTCACCAAAGATAAGGGATTTGACAGTAAACTGGCAGCGAGGCTTGCAATACACCTTGCCGAAACCGACATAAATCTGATCCATGGGAGCGACGAGCGAGTGCAACTCGAAGCATGGGCGAGCAGGGTCTGCACCATCGTTGAGGGGTACAGGGCGCATTCATCAAATCCCAATGTTTAATAGTCCCGCGGTCATATTATAATCACGATGTGGGAAAGTGGTGGAGCCAGACGTCTGCGTTCGGATGACGTTGCACAGAGCAGCATCGATTTTCTGACCGGGATTGCGATATTCATGCTCACCCTTGCATACCTCGTGGTCCAGATTCCTTCGACTTTTGCACCATTCCAGACCCATAGCACCGATCTTCAGCCGGTTGCGTACCGCACAGGCATGATTCTCGTAGAGGATGCCGGATGGTGGTATAATAGCAGCACCGATCAGAACGGCACCGACTGGGAGAGCGTCCCTTCGGATGATATCTGCCGGATCGGGCTTGCTGCAAACAAACACAACCCGAGCAACTTCTCTGAACTGATGAACCGCGGGAAGGTCTGTGTCTTGAGCGAAAAGAAGATAAAAAGGCTGAACCTGACATACACGAACCGTACGACGCATAACTGGATCAGGGACCGGCTCGGACTAAACATCACCAGAACCTACTCATACAACATCTCGCTGCAGTATCTCAACGGCACGACCGCAGAGCCCATGTACGTACCGAACAACACGCACCCTGCGCTCTGCATCGGCAATTCAGTTCCAGAAACAACTGAAGTTGAAAAGATGGAACGTCTGGTGGCTATCGAGGGCGAAACGGTAGTTGGATATCTAAGTCTCGATGCCACCACCAACACGTCGAGCATCGATCTGACCCTGCCAGGACTGAGTTCCTTTGTGATCAGGGTCGGGGCTGGAGACTTTCGTGAAGCAAATCAGACAGCAGATGCCCGATTGAATGTTACTTTGAACAATACCGATTATAACAATGTCTCGGTCATAAACAAGCATAACGCCAGCGAACCGGGTCTCTCAGGTCTCTATGTCGCTGGCTGGCACGCATTCAACAAGACCGTGATCGATGATTATCTCTGCGACTCCAACAACATCACAGTAAAAACCTCGTTCTGCAATGCGTCGTATATGTGGGTCAACCGATCTGACTGGGGCGATTCCGTGGGGGGTGTCTCGATGCCGTCTGCAAAACTGGTGGTGTGTATATGGTAGCCGATTTTTTCACACGATTTTTTCCCAGAAAATCGAGTAAAAACTGCCCTCCGGGTGGGAATGGATTGCACGACGAGCGTGCACAGCTCCAGACGCTCGAAGGCTTCGCTGCAGCCCTCTTAATGGTCGGCACGGTCTATCTCGTGGTTAGCGCAGTGACGCTCTCTGTGCCCCAGACCGAACTTCATGTGGATGCCCAGCTCAAGACGTATGGCAGGGATGCGCTTGCGATACTGGATGCACCAATGCCGCCTGTGAAGGAAGGAGAGTACTATACGAGTTCACTCAAGAGTTCGGTTGTTGACTGGGTAAACGGCGTTTCGGGAGCAACAAGCTTTGAGACGGACGAATTTGAACCGTCAAATCCGGGCACCAATCAAACGTCGTATCGATTCGAGTTTGCAGGACCGCCCGCCGGTAACAATCGAAGCTTTGGCGTGGCAATACCGAACAACACCAGAATCAGCAATGCTTATGTAACGCTCACAGGGATGCCGCTACCAACGATGAGCGATGGTTCGACAACGAATCCTGAGACCAGGTATGAACCAGAGAACCCGGGCAGCACATCTGACTGCTTTGGATGTGCAATCGCGCACGGTGATGTGAATAACGATACGATACCAGATATGGTCGTCGGTGCTTACAAGAACAACTCCGGTTCGGGGGTGGTGTATCTGTACTATGGCAACAACAGCGGCATTGCGACATGGGAGACCGCACCAGGCATCACGATCAGAAATCCGGGCGCATCCGGTGATCACTTTGGCTGGGCAGTGGCGTGCGGGGATGTGAATGATGATGGTTTTGATGACATAATTATTGGTGCATATAAAAATGATACCGCCACTCGTACCGATACTGGCGCAGCATACATCTATTATGGAAATACGTCGATGAGCGCTCCAGACGTTACGATGAGTGACCCTGCTGCAAGTATGGGCAACGACGATGATTGGTTTGGATATTCGCTTGCATCTGGCGATGTCAACGGCGATGGTATCGATGATGTGATCGCTG
>DTYY01000032.1 GCA_012961645.1 Methanosarcinales archaeon
GACTGAAAAAGAGCGATAGTCATATCACTTGTATCAATGAGTCAGATACCATAAGGAAAATGGCTGATATAGTTAGTTCGCCAAAGAAAAAACCTATGATTGTGAATTCAAACTTGGAGAATGTGCTAAATTTAGCTTATTTAGCTTCGAACACGCCCACCATCCACAACGCGGAAGAAGACAGCCTTGTAAGTTTACAGAAAAGAGAGACTTCTTCATTGATTCCACTTGGAAGTTCTGAGATACACTCTTTAGCATTGAAATAAAGGGATATTTTCAAAGAACGTTAGAAATGGCCGAACCCAAGAAAAATTTTTAGTGTCATCTTTTTATTTTATCAAAGCCAAACATTCAGCCCGCCCCACAAAACCACACCAGCTGCACGACCATTCCGACCCCCAACACATGCTCTGCCGACTCCCGAAGTCACTAAACCCCGGACTTAAGTCCAGAGCCTGTACATAGCGTTTTCGCATTCGGCTTCTCCTGATTTTGTATGTATCTCTCCACAACCTCCCACCCATGACCAACCGAGCCATGGAAGCAGGATGGTGCCCAGAGACTTTTATTACACCATTCCTTGAGATGTGGAAACGCTTTGCGCAATTCTCTGCTGCTCCTCCCTTTTATTCTCTTGGCTATGTAGCTCACAGAGTACTTCGGAGGGTATTTCACAAAAAGGTGAACATGATCCACGTTCACTGCCATATCAATGATCTCAGTCTTCATCTCTTTGCAGGTCTTGCGAATGATCCCCTCAACAGCAAGCGCGACATCTCCGACCAGAATCTTTCCACGGTACTTCGGTGTAATCACCATATGGTCAGTCAGAAGTGAAACCGTGTGTCGATCATGGCGGAGTTCCCTGCGCCCCATGCGGTGTACGTCAGAACTCATCCTACATAAGACCTCCCAAAGAGCGAGTTGAAAGTGAACCCCACAAAAAATCCCTCCCGGCAGGCAGGAGCCCCTCACCCCCGCCCGCCAGAACAAAACCCAATTCTAGTGCCCCTTCGCCGCGTACGTCTCCGCAATCAGTGCACGCTTGAGCCGGTACCCGATCATCCGCCTGTCCCAGTTCTCGTTGTTCCCGATGAACCGGACGAGCCGCTTCTTTGTAGCACCCTCGAGACCGAATTCATCCATGATCTCCTTGATTACAGCGTTCTGGAGAGTTTTCTCCTCTTTTGATAACTTTTCTGCCATCCAAATCACCTCGAAAGAGTGACACTCGTTACCATCCCTGTCGTCATCGGAAGCTTGACATTCGAGAGCACCACACCAGGAGCCACATCCGAGACCTTGAACCTGACAGCAACCTCGCCCCTATCAGACGCAATCCTCACAGGAATTCCCTTGAGAAGCGAGTTCGAGGTCACCATATCGAGATTCATCTCAACGAAATCGTTGTCATCGACGATCCCGTTCCATAAAAACGGGTTGTACGCATACACAAGCGCTGTCTCAACCGCCTCTGCAGTGGGCGAAACATCCATTGCAGCATACTCAGGCTTCTCATACTCCGGAATGACACGCTCATCCACTGCATCAACACCAAGCGTCGCAAGCACAGCCGCATTAACCTCTGAGAAGAGATCCACCGGCTGCCCGATCATGCTTCCGATCGCATCGATACCATCAGTGCCAGCACCGCTGCCCGCAATCGCTCTGCCTTCGGCATTCACAACGGTTCCAGCCTTCTTATAGAACGGCTCGGTTGCAACAACGATATTTGCAACATCGGTGGTCGCACTATCCCGTGACGTGATCACAACCAGGTTGTCCAGTTTCTCAAGAGCCTCTCGCACGGCAGTCTCATCCGGCATAATCTCAATCAGATCAGAGTCCATACAGACCAGCGTCTTGATCTCGCCTGAATCGATCTCCGTTATGATCTGATCAAGACTCTTCTGCGCAGTCTTCCTGCTCGCAAGATCACACCCGACCGCATTTACAAACGGCTTCATAAAAATGATCGGTGCACCCGATGCCTTTGCAAGATTCAGGAGAACCATCACCTGCTCAGGGTCAGAACTCGGATTTAAGTCCGCGATGATAACCGAATCACTGTCCAGCGCAAGTTCAGCCTCGTAGCTGTCAGGACCGATCGCCTTGTTCTCATCTGCAAGACTGATCGCCTTGCAGCCGACTGCGGTCACAGTCGCACCGTTTTTCTTGCTCGCAAGGATCCGGCGTACCAGCAGTGGGTACTGTTCATAAGGATCGATGAAGAGCACGATCTTCTTTGCGCTCTCGATTGCATCAAAGGGAATTCCCACACCCATCGTCGGGTGGCATTCGGATGGAACCATCGAGAACGCGCCCATGCCGGTGTTGACAACCGCACCCTTGCTCTCTGCAAGCTTCATGAGCGCCAGATGCTCCTCGCAGGTCGTGTTTCCAACCGAGACAAAGACTGCGCCATCGCCGATCGCGTCTCCTGCTGCTGCGACCGCATCAGAAAGATCAGCCTCGGCTCCATCTACTTTGGATGTTGCAGGTTTCAGATTATGTGGCAGCCTCACCCCGAATCTGCAGAGCTTGCCAGCATTCACGACCGCGTCCTTCCGCCAGTCGATATCGATTGTGCCGTCATCCTTTTCGCGAACGTACATCCCGCATGCCATCGAGCAGCCCGGACATACTGTGGTAAATATATTCTCGTTCATTCTGGTCACCTCAGTGCTCCTCCTCGATCAGGTCAACCCCGAAGAACGGCGGCGTCCTCATATCCATTCCTGGCACGTACTCAAACTCCTCCTGCATAGGTCTTGCGAACCTCTGGTATATGTGCGTGAGCGATATCTCGGCAGGACAGACATCGGTGCACTGCCCGCATCCGATGCATGAGTCCATCAGGTGCACGAACCTGACAAGATGGAAGAGTGAGATCTTATAGCCGTCCGCTGCCGAGTGGAAGTCTGTGCACTTCGCACCCTCGCCACATGCACATACCGGGCAGACGATCTTGCATGCGCCGCAGTTGATACAGTCCTTTAGCGCGTTCATATAGTAATCGAGGTGGCTCCCTTCAATCGGCGCAAGGAATCTTTCGTCTGCAGCCGCAGCAACCTTCAGCATAGCACCGTCAACCTTCTCTCTCAAGGCTTTGCCCTTCTCGTCAGCCTCTGTGATCTCGACAGCTCCGGCATCAATTGCATTCTGGAGAATCTCAATTCCCTTCTCTGTGTTGATCTCAACAAACGGTAACTACTCAGGTATACTAATCGAGGATGAAGATAGCGAAAATCGTTTGATTGTCTTTTTTGGGTGCAACAATCACCACAGTCTC
>DTYY01000033.1 GCA_012961645.1 Methanosarcinales archaeon
CTCACTAAATCACGAGAAGAAGCTCGTAACGAATTACGTGGAGGTGGGGTATCTGCTTAAGGTAGTGGCATTGCCATCAGAGGCTGTTATCTTCATGCTATTCGAAGGCGTGATCCCACCGACGAGATCCGCGAGATATGTAATGTTGACGCCTGTATAATTGAATGGCCCGATTATCGTGCCTGTCGATTTCTTAAATCCGCCGCATGCGGTGTATGATGGCATCGCTTTGATCTCGTCAAGGGTGTAACCTCTCGTCTCGTTGCCGATCAATGTGAGATCTATTGCAGAGGCGACTTCCAGATCCAGCACGATCTTTACGATGTTTCCGATCTTCTCTCCGCTGGCAAGACACGGTCCGACAAGCTTGAGTGGCGCCAGCGGCTTTCCACTATCTGTTAATTCGGGAAGATCCGAGCCGTTCAGGTAGCACGCCACAATGTAACTATCATTTCTCGCCAGATCTGCTGAATCAAACGTCCTGCTGCATCCGTCGCCTGCGATTATGGTGACGTCGTATCCCTCATCTGCAAGCGTGTCATTGAACGCACCACTGCCATGAGCACTGGTGTCGCCCACCCGCCCCATCAGATACCAGAGCGGAATTCCAGTCCATGTCATGTCTTTCTCGTCGGTGTACGAAAAGCCGTTGTGGCATGC
Source organism: Methanosarcinales archaeon (assembly GCA_012961645.1). GTDB lineage: Archaea > Halobacteriota > Methanosarcinia > Methanosarcinales > Methanogasteraceae > Methanogaster_D. The sequence goes on from DTYY01000033.1 coordinate 661, forward strand.
CACACCCTCCTCAAATTCGGTTTTACTCATCGTTTCGTTTATTGCACCGACGAGTTCAAGATTCCACGTAATTTCTGTAGTTTCGTTGCTGTAAATCGCGATCTCAGAGACGTCCCGCACCGACAATCCGTTTGTGGAAGGGTAAATTCCGCTGTAATTGTACCAGTACTCAGGAGCCATGCATTCGTGCATGTCCCAGTTGCCAAAGACAGTATCATTGGCAAAGAAGACGATCTGCAGCCCATCCTCATAATCAGAAACGTAATTCCCGTCTCTGTACCAGCAGAGAACGATCGGTCCCTGTCTCAATTGTGGATCATAGACATTTTTGTAGCCGAGCTGCTTGTAAAAGCCGTCAGAGGCTCTGATCTTTATCTCATCTCCTGCTGACATGCCCCCGACCAGATCGCAGAGGTCTCTCACATCTGTTCCTTTCACAGCACCCTTATCCTTGAGGTTTGTAGTTTCGTCCGGGTCCCAGCAGTCTCCCTCGAAGACCGGTCCCTGGTGGAAGTAATGCGCAACACCATCACCCTGTACCGGGAGATTTGCCTCCATCCAGCTGTGTGTTACGGTCGTTTCGTTCAAGATCGTCGTCTCATCCGATGCATACTTTACCACGCTCACTTCAGTTGTTGCTGCCAGCGCAGGCACCGCCGAACAGATAATCACAACGCATAAGGTCATTGTTAGTATCGTACCGTTTCTCATATCATCTTCCTCCTTTCTTGGTCACCGCCATACTGGCGAGTCGTGGTGTCCATGAAATAGATGGTATAAATAGATTTTGGTTTGAGATGCAATAAGGTCAAATTATAACGGTTGACCCATATTGCGATTTGTGAAGTTGTCCCCGAATTTGCGTAAAAATCCGCTGCCACAGAATCCACAAGCCCCACTGAAGAATGCGAGAGTGCAGGTATGGTACCCTTCAGCATCCGGAAACCCAAGCAGAGCCTCTGATGCGATCTCAACCGATCCATAGGAGATGGATAAGAAAAATGACCCCACCCCGCGCCCACCCACGCGGAGCATTCATCCGATCACCCAGCCATAACCGCCTCTAGCGAGTTTCTCTGCGAATTCGTATACAAGCGACTGGAGGTAGAATGTCGGAATACCCCATTCTTACGTCTCCTCATCAAACGTATACTCAGAGTTCAGTTGCTGAAGCGTCTCCCTGACCTTCATCTTAAGCAAACGCTCGCTCAAGTCACCTTCAGCCGCTATATTGATCCAAACCGTTACATTATCTGCCTCGTCCTTCAGCGGTTTCACGATTCCCTTGATACTCCCTTTGAGCGGGTCGAGATGCGTGCCATCGATCGCTGCAACCCTTGTCTCTGGAATTTCTTTTAATCCGGCATCATTCAGCGGTGATTTGATCTCATCCAGGAATCTTAAATCCTGATAGTTCTTTGTGAGATGGTACAGCGCAAGCAGCGAATGGGTTTTGCCACCCCAAACGGGGTTACGAGCTGCATGACAGGCGAGATATGCTTTACATCTGTATCCACATCCTTTTCATAGAGGGTGGTAAGAACCTTGAGGCTCAGTTCCCTCAAACCGTTCGTCATATAGGTTCTTATGAAGAATCTGATCCGGACCCCTGTATTCCTGTGCACCTGCCCCATGAACCACCTCGCCCAGATCCACCGCAAATACCGATGGATCAAAACGCCCCTTCCTTATATCCTTATGCGGCATCGCAACCTGCCACCACGGTTTCATCTCATCGTGCATATCCGGAACCCTCTCTTTTGATACGATCTCGCCGATGAATGGATCACCGACCTTCAGACGATCTTCAACCTCTGCTGGTGTCTTTACCAGAATATCGAAATCGATTTTTTTGTGATAATCCTGTATCGATTTGCTCACTGCTATCATCCGTTCGATCTCTCTCTTACTGGTCTCCATGATCGCGAGGATATCTATGTCGCTCTCTTCTATAGGTCTGTCATAAGCATAAGAACCAGAGATGGTGATCTTCTCCGGGTTATGGGTGCTGGCGATCTTGTTGATGATCTCATCCAGTGTTGTTTCTATTTCATCCATTTTGGTGGTTGGTTCTGTGGTGTGGGGTTCGTCGTGTGTCACGATGGCTCTCCCATCTTTGATTTCCTACTTTAACCGCGCCTGACCACATCCGCATAATTTATTGTCAGCATCTCAACCAGACCTTTTCTATCAGGTGGTATGGGTTTCTTGATTCTGTACTCGATGAAAGCTCTGGAAAGTTCCACAAACGCCGCGGTTGTTTGACAAATTCTTCCAGCTTCGTTTTTAGAAAACTCTCTTACGTAGACTTCCCCTCCTGTACTCACTGAATATCTGGTTGGGATGTAATACCATTCGACCTCCTCGACATCTGGCAGAAGCGCCTGAAACCGTTCCTCGAATTCTCCAAAGTTTTCGGTTTCATCGCGAAACAGGTCTGATATTCTGTGATCTCTGGATATCAAAACTCCTGACAGTGCAAGCACGGATTTCATGCATTTCTCGATCCCTTGCTGGCAGTGAAAAAGGCAACCAGCATACATCTCGCATTCCAGCGCATTTTTTGCCATCTGCAGGTCTCCCCGTAAGCATCCATCAGATATGCAAGTGTTATTGCCTCCCATCTATGCCAGAACTCTCCACCCAATCCTGACACCGCCTGTTGTGATAGATGATATGTTGTATCGCCTGAATATAGTCCTGTCGAGAAGATCCTTTCCGTAGATCACTCTTCCATCCGCTATGACGTCAAGGTAAAAAGAACATGTTAAATCCTTGAGCGCTCTTTCTTCTGCGAAGATTGGATCTATAGGGATGTCGAGCATCTGATAGCCATTTTTCTTTATTTTTTTCCA
>DTYY01000034.1 GCA_012961645.1 Methanosarcinales archaeon
AAGGTGAACTGCGCCCGCAGCTGCTCGACCGGATCGCGCTGCAGGTCGAGGTCGAGGGGATCCCAGATATCGAGCAGCGTGTGGAGATCGTTACAAGGCAGGACGAGTTCCTGCGAAACCCCGAGGCGTTCAAACAGGCGTATGCATCAGATCAGGAGCGTCTGCGGTCGAAGATCGTGCAGGCACAGCGTCTGCTGCCGAATATCAGGATGTCGCACGAACTGCTGCGCACCATCGCAAAGATCTGTATCGAGTTTCGGGTTGACGGACACCGTGCTGACATCATGATCGATCGGGCAGCGAGGACGAATGCCGCCTACGAGGGGCGTGATCAGGTGATCGTCGATGATGTCATCGAGGCAGCCGAACTGGTGCTACCGCACAGGATGCGAAAGCGTCCTTTTGAGGATGAGGAGTTCAACAGGGACCGGCTGCGGGATGTGGTCAGGGCATAAAGGAGCTATCCTACAATCCTGACCCCGGGTTGCCACACCAGGTCGGGAGCCACGCATCTTCGCAAACCTTTATGACGGATGCACCCCCCGTTTTTGTTATGGCTCAGTCCAAGGGTTGGATTTCATACATCATCATCTTCCTGATATTGGTGTTCATCCTGTCAATCTCAAAGATAGCCCATCTCATCACCGATTACTGGTGGTTCGACGCCCTTGGCTTCTCCCAGATCTTCATGGTCAGCTTGACTGCAAAAGTACTCTTATTTGCAGTTTCAGCGTCGTTTTTCCTCATTTTTCTGCTCGGAAATCTCTGGATCTCCTCAAAGGCAAACCCATCAAAGTCAGAGATCCCATCCAAGCTAAAGATCATGGTTGCTCTGATCCTATCGTTCTTTGTCGGGCTTGCAAGCTCACAGAAGTGGTTTGTGGTGCTGCAGTACCTGAATCAGGAAACTTTCATCCTGCATGACCCGATCTTCCAGAAGAATGTCTCTTTCTACGTCTTCTCGCTGCCGTTCATCCATGCGGTCCGGAGCTTTCTGATGGCTTGTGTGATACTCACAATCATCATGGTGATTCTGGATTATCTGCAGTCGTTCATCGTACGCATGTTCAGGCAGGAGCGGATTTCAAGATCAGAGGGTCCGGTCTACGATGTCAGTTTCCAGTCGGCGATCGCAGGCATGAAACGGAATGCTCTGGCGCATATAGCCGTTCTTGGATCTTTCTTTTTCATCCTCCTTGCCGTGAACCACTATCTCGCCAGATTCTCTATAATGTACTCAGAAAAAGGGATCGTGGTTGGAGCCGGCTACACCGACGTCGTTGTATACCTTCCGATCACCAAGTTACTGATGATCCTCGCGTTGATCGTTGCTATTTTATTTTATGTCTGGATATTCTTCATTTCAGGCAGGCAGAATCGTCAGAAGAGCAGCATATTGGTTTATGCAGTGGCTTTTTACCTGCTGATCTTGATCATCGGTCCGACGGTGATTCCCGGAATCGTACAGACTTACAAAGTCTCGCCAAACGAGATCGGTCTGGAAGCGCCCTATATCGAGAGTAACATCGGGTTTACAAAGATCGCTTATGGGCTTGCTGATGTGGAGGAGAAAACCTTCCGGGCTGAGATGAATCTGACCCCCGAAGTCCTGGCAAACTCACAAGAAACGATAGATAACATCAGAATTCTCGATTGGAGACCACTAACACAGACTTACAAACAAACACAGGAAATAAGGTTGTATTATGACCTGTCGGGTATCGACATCGACCGGTATGAGATCGACGGAAGATATACAGAGGTGATGTTAGCTCCAAGAGAGATGAATCAGGACCAGATCGTGTCAAAGACGTGGGTAAACCTCCATACAGTCTATACACACGGCTTTGGTGCCGTAATGAGCCCTGTAAATAGCGTTACAAGAGAGGGGTTGCCCAACTATCTGATAAAAGACATTCCTCCGGTCTACACAGTAGATGAACCAAAACTACAGATCGAAAAACCACAAATATACTACGGGGAGCGGGAAAATGATTTTGTGCTGGTAAACACCCGCACAGAGGAGTTTGACTACCCAAAAGGCGATACTAACGAGTATATTCGCTACGATGGAGACGGAGGAGTGCGACTGGACACAACCATGAAGAAACTGTTGATGGCGATACGATTCATGGATATCAAGATCCTGCTATCATCAGATATCACTCCTGAAAGCAGAATCATGTTTGCAAGAGACATCAGGGATCGGATCTCGAAGATCACCCCGTTCCTGCTGCTTGACAGGGATCCATACATCACCATCTGTGACGGCAGATTGGTCTGGATACAGGACGCATACACCGTCACAGGCAATTTCCCGTACTCAGAGAAACGTGGTTCTGTCAATTACATACGAAACTCGGTAAAGATCACCGTCGATGCTTATGACGGCGACGTGACATACTATATCGCGGATACCACAGACCCGATAATCGCAACCTACGCCAGGATATTCCCAGATCAGTTCAAATCGTTTGATCTGATGCCCGAAGAGTTTAAAAAACATATAAGATATCCTGAAGACCTCTTCAAGATCCAATCCGACATCTACAACACATATCACATGGATGACGTAAAGGTCTTCTACAACAAGGAGGATGCATGGCAGATCCCTTACGAGGTGTACGGCACAAGCCAGCGGCTACCTGTGGAGCCTTATTACATAATAATGAAACTTCCCGGCGAAAGCAGAGAGGAATTCATCCTGATGAGTCCGTTCACACCCATAAGGAAGGATAACATGATCGCATGGCTTGCTGCCCGCTCTGACGGAGACAATTATGGAAAACTACTGTTGTACAAGTTCTCCAAGGAAAAACTGGTATATGGTCCTTTACAGATCGAGGCAAAGTTCGATCAGGACTCAGAGATATCACAGCAACTCACGCTGTGGTCCCAGCAGGGCTCCAGAGTGACGAGGGGTAACCTGCTGGTGATACCGATAGAGGACAGTATTCTGTACGCAGAGCCGCTGTATATTCAGGCAGAGACCGGGCAACTCCCTGAACTGAAGAGGATGCTCGTCTCAGATGGCGAGCGGGTGGTGATGGAAAAGGACCTTGACAGCGCGCTTGAGGCTCTGTTTGGCAGAGGCGAAATCGTGGCGCGCCCGGTCAAGCCTGGTGAAGAAATAGAGGAACGATCGACTGAGGAGTTGATCGCGGATGCAAAAGAGTACTATGGTGCGATTCTCGACTCGATGGGCAAGAACTGGACTGCGTTTGGGGAGAACTTTGAGCGGTTGGGAGAAGTGCTGGATCGTTTGACTGGGGAGTGACTCTCTGCCGCGTCGGTCTCTGGCGCTGACCGCCCCGTCAAGGGAAGGTCACTGGTTTCTCGTGTTCCACGGGAATCTGAGGGAACACATGCTCGATCCTGCAAATGAGAGAGAAGAATGGCTCGCAACCGAAGTTTGACTTGCCTTTCAAAGAAACGTAAAATCCCCCCGATTTTCCACTAAAAACCGATAGCATCAGCCCCACCAACCGATTC